>NZ_JBBYHU010000029.1:0-55192 GCF_038289905.1 Flavobacterium flavipallidum
GATATAAAGGTTTATATCTTAGAATAGTTTAAAGGTTTCAGAAGAGAAGCTAATTCTTAAGTATAAAGTTAGGTGATTTGAATAAAAAATCCCATTTTGAAATATTTTCAAAATGGGATTTTTTGGTTTTAAGGTTTTATACTCAATGATGATAATTTATTTAGTTAGTTTTTCTTGTAAATAATTCAACATTTCGTTTGAAATTGGTTTAGATAGAAAATCTATAACCATTGGGTAGCTTTTTGATTTTTGATGGTCTGCGGGATCTATGGTTGACGATAATACAACTACTTTTGTTGTAACTTGGGAATATTCAGGGGTGTTAAATGTGTCTAAGAAGTCCCATCCATCCATGACAGGCATATTTAAATCTAAGAAAACCAATTGGGGAATTTTGTTGTTTTCACTGTTCAGAAGTGAGTCAAAATATTGTATTGCTTCTTCACCATTTTTTGCTGTAATTATTGCATTTGAAAATGAAGCCTTAGTAATTACTTTTTTACATAACATAAGGGTGATGGGGTCGTCATCGACACATAGAATTAAATCTAACATTGTTAATTGTTTTTAAATGTTAATGTAATTATAGTTCCTTTGTTTACTTGGCTTTCTATTTCAATGTTTCCTTGCATTGCTTCAACTTGCGATTTTACAAGGTATAAACCAAGTCCTTTACTATCAGGGTAGTCATGGAATCTTTGATATAATCCAAAAACTTTGTCTTTGTTCTTATTAAGGTCAATTCCTATACCGTTATCTTTAAAAATAAGTTTAATTGAATTGCCATTTTGTTGTCCGAGTATTGAGATTCTTAATTGGCGTTCTTTTGAACTGTATTTTAAAGAATTTGTCAAAAGGTTCAATAATATGCTTTCTAAGTATGCTTTGTTAGTGTTTAATAGCGTTATATTGTCAATATCTAACTTTAATATGGGTTTGTGAAATTCTATTTGATTTGTTAATTGACTAAAGACGTTTTCAAAAATTTCTTTGAGTGAAATGTTTTCTTTTTGAATAGATGTGTTGTCTTTAATTATCATGACTTTGGTTAAGTCCTCAATAGTCTCATTTAATAAATGAGTTGATTTGTTGAAACCATCGACAATTTCTTTTAATTCAGGATCTTCTATTTCAATGTCTTCAATGAGATTTAGAAGGCCTGTTAAATTAGACATTGGAGCTCTCAGGTTGTGAGAAGTAATGTAGGAGAATTGTTTTAAATCTTTATTGTTTTGAGTAAGTTCTTTGATTAATTGTTCTTTCTCTTTTTCTTGGTTTTTTTCTTCTGTAACATCTCTTTGGATTGAAACCCAATGTGATAACTCGTTTTCGGCATTATAGATAGGGATCATTGTAAAACGAAGCCAAAAAACAGTTTTATCTTTTTTATAAGCTTTAATTTCAAGTTGTCCTTCTTGTTTTTGTTGAATGATTTCGAAAATTCTTTTTAGAACACCAATTTCAGTATTTGGACCTCTTAAGATACTTAGGGTGTTGTTTAAAATTTCTTCAGATTTGTATCCGGTCATAGTAGTGAAAGCCGGATTTACATAGATTACTTTTGGAAGGAGGTTTTTATTTAAATTAGCCTCAGTGATGACAATAGATTCTTTGGTTTGTAAAATTACAGTTTCGAGTAATTTTAATCGTAATTCCTCTTCTTTTTGTTTGGTGATATCCTGAAGCGCACCAATCATTCGAATAGCTTTTCCGTTTTCATCCTTAAGAAGAAATCCTCTATCTAGGACATATTTATAAGTATCGTCAGCACATTTGAAGCGATATTCATCTTGCCATTTTTCTGTTTTTTGTTCAATAAATGAATATAATTTAATTGACATTTTGATACTGTCCTCCGGATGGATATTTCCAAACCACCAGCTTGAACTGTCTCCAACCTGATCCTCTTCATAACCGAAAACGGCTTTTATTCCTTTGCTCCAATTAAGTTTGTCTTCCTGAATTTTCCAGTCCCAAATGGTGTCGCTTGTGGCTTTAGCAACGATGTCATATTTGTCGTTGGATTCTTTGATTTCGTGATTTGTGTTTTCTAGTCTTTCAAAGATAATTTTGTTTTTAGCCTCATTGTTGGTTAGGATAAATCTAATAGCAAATGCTGTAAGTAAAATTAATATAAAATCCTTGATTAAATTGAAAAGAAGATAGTTTTCAGGTTTAATATATAGTAAGGAGAAGTTATATAGAAAAGTTGCCAAAACAAAGGCAATAAGTAAGTATATTATTGTTATTTGGTTGTTTTTTCTTTTCATCAACCAAATATAATTATTAATTGTTAAAAGCAAAATTTCTGTGAAAATTTATTTGCGAAATCTTGTTTTCTATATAACTATGTATTATTCTTTGAGAGTAAAGGTAAAGTGTTTAAGAAATATTTTTTATATCAAAATAAAGTGTACCTTTGCAGCCATTAAAAATCACAGATGGAAGCTATTAGAAACATTGCAATTATTGCCCACGTCGATCACGGTAAAACCACTTTGGTTGATAAGATTATGTATCATTGTCAGTTATTTCGTGAAAACGAGAACACTGGAGATTTGATCCTAGACAACAACGACCTAGAGCGTGAAAGAGGTATCACAATTACTTCTAAAAACGTTTCGGTTTCATATAAAGGTACAAAAATCAATATTATTGATACTCCTGGACACGCCGATTTTGGTGGAGAGGTAGAACGTGTATTAAACATGGCAGATGGAGTATGTTTGCTAGTTGATGCTTTTGAGGGACCTATGCCTCAAACTCGTTTTGTATTGCAAAAAGCAATTGATTTAGGGTTAAAACCTTGTGTGGTTATCAATAAAGTAGATAAAGAAAACTGTACTCCTGAAGAAGTTCATGAGAAAGTTTTTGACTTAATGTTTGAATTAGGAGCTACTGAAGAACAACTAGATTTTCCTGCAGTTTATGGTTCTGCTAAGAACAACTGGATGTCTGAAGATTGGAAAGTGCAAACTGAAAACATAGAGCCTTTATTAGATATGGTTATTGCTAATGTGCCTGCTCCTAAAGTTTCTGAAGGAACTCCACAAATGCTAATTACCTCTTTAGATTTCTCTTCTTTTACAGGTCGTATTGCTATTGGTCGTTTAGAAAGAGGTGTTTTAAAAGAAGGAATGCCAATTTCATTAGTAAAAAGAGATGGTAAAGTTATTAAATCAAGAATAAAAGAATTACATACTTTTGAAGGTCTTGGACGTAAAAAAGTAGAGGAAGTTCATGCTGGAGATATTTGTGCTGTTGTAGGTATTGAAGGATTTGAAATTGGTGATACAATTGCCGATTATGAAAATCCAGAAGCTTTGCAAACAATTGCAATTGATGAGCCTACAATGAGTATGCTTTTCACTATTAATGATTCACCTTTCTTTGGTAAAGAAGGTAAATTTGTAACTTCTCGTCACATTCGTGAGCGTTTAACAAAAGAGTTAGAGAAAAACTTAGCTATGAGAGTTGCTGAAACTGATTCAGCTGATAAGTTCATGGTTTTTGGTCGTGGTGTATTACACTTGTCAGTTCTTATTGAAACAATGAGAAGAGAAGGTTATGAGTTACAAATTGGTCAACCACAAGTAATTATTAAAGAGGTTGATGGTGTGAAATGTGAACCAATTGAAGAATTAACTATTGATTTGCCTGAAAATCTTTCTGGAAGAGCTGTAGAATTTGTTTCTGTTAGAAAAGGAGAAATGCTTTCAATGGAAGGAAAAGGGGAGCGTATGATTGTTAAATTCAATATTCCTTCTCGTGGAATTATTGGTTTGAGAAATCAATTGCTTACAGCTACGGCTGGTGAAGCTATTATGTCTCACCGTTTCATTGGATATGAACCATACAAAGGAGAAATTCCTGGACGTAACAACGGTTCTTTAATTTCTATGGAAAATGGTAAAGCAATTCCTTATTCTATTGATAAATTACAAGATCGTGGTAAATTCTTTGTTGATCCTAACGAAGATATTTACGAAGGACAGGTAATTGGTGAAAACACTCGTAGTGATGATATGACTGTGAATGTGACTAAAACGAAAAAGTTATCTAACGTTCGTTCTTCAGGAGCTGATGATAAAGCAAGAATCATTCCTGCTATCAAATTCTCATTAGAAGAGGCTTTAGAGTATATCCAAAAAGATGAGTATGTAGAGGTTACTCCAAAATCACTTCGTTTAAGAAAAATTTACTTATCTGAAACTGATAGAAAAAGATATAAAATCTAAAAGATTAAATCTTCAATAAAAAAATCCCAAATTCCTCCCGAATACTTTCGGAATAGGAGTTTGGGATTCTTTTTTTAGGGTTATTTTTAAGTGGAATTTGGAATTTTTTAGAAAGATTATCTTTTCAAACTAAAATGTCCTTTGATTTCTTTGCCGTTTTCGAGTTTGGCAGTAAACCAGTAATCATCTGCCGGAAGTGGAATTCCGTTTAATGTTCCATCCCAGCCCTGGCTTTGTGGGTTGATATCTTTAATTAATTTTCCATAACGGTCAAAAACATGAATCACTGTTTTTGAATTAAAAGTCGCATTGATACCCTTAATTATCCAATAGTCATTATACCCATCATTGTTTGGCGTGAAAAATTTTGGAACTCCTAAAAGGGCAACTGATTTATTGATAATACCACAACCATTCTTGTCTCTAATATATACTTCGTGTATTCCGGAGGGAACGTTCTCCAAAAGGTTAGAATCTTGATAAAAGCTGTTTTCATCGTCTAAACTGTATTCATAATTTCCAATACCTTCGACAATAACTAAAATACTGTTATTTTCGCTTAATTCATTTACTTCTATATTGCTTAATCGGGCAATTTCTGAAGCAATTACTGAAATTGTTCTGGTGCGGCTGCAACCTTTTTGCGAACTAACTGTAACGGTATAAATTCCGGGTTTATTTACTGTAAGAGTAGCATTTGTTTTGTTGGTTAAAATTTGATTGTCTTTTGTCCAAATATAGTTGTAATCGGTTATTGGACTTCCATCAAGTAAGCCAGCATCTAAGGTTACGTAAAAATCAGGTAAATTATTACAAACGTAAACATCGGCTAAATGATTAGCATTAATATCTATATTTGGTTTTGGATTAGTAATTAGAGTTATGTGTGGTCCAATACCAAAGCAGCTGTTGTCTAAATTATTATCGACTCTTACCCAAATTTTTTGTTCTTTAGGTGAAAGATTGTTGCGATGATTTTTGGTGTTTGTTATTTCATTGATTTCAGATAAGGCATCAGCTTCGGTTTCGTAATATTTTATAACATAATTGTTTTTTGGAGAGGGAAGGATTGCTAAAATTGTATTGGTTGCACTGCTAAAATCGAAAGCTGTAATTCCATCATAATCGTTACTTGCTTCGTCAATATAATCATCACAGTTTTCAAAAGAGATGTTGAAGGTGGACGGAATTTGTGTGGTTGATACAATGAGGTCTATCTTTGCTACAGAGTAACAGTTATTCGAATTTTCAATTCTGGCCCAAACTATAGTTCCGTTATCAGCAAAATATGCGAATGGATTTGCAATTTTTTTAGAAGAATCGTTGGAGTTAGCAGCTACCGCAGTGGTAAAATAACTAAAAGTTTCATTCAGATAATTATTTGAAATTTCATTGTTTTTAACAGTGAGATTAAAAGTGCTTTTAGTGTCTAAATCGTCGTCACATTGTTTAATGGTTATATCGTTAACTACTGGTAAATCCAAGGTAGTTAGAATTGTTTCGTTTGAAATTAATCCACAGCTATTTCCTAATTTATTTATGATTACACGGTATTTGTAACCAATCATATTTTGAGTTACAGAATTAATATTCAATATTGAAGAAGTAACACCTGAATAGAAACTATTGTTGTTTACATTATTCCATGATGTTCCATCTGTAGAAATTTGCCATTGGTAACTGTCGCCATTTACATTTATAGATATTGAATTAGGTTGGTTTAAACAGTTTGGAATTGCGTTTGGTTGGTTTGTGATAAGTATTGGTGCAACAATAGAATAATTAGGATTTGGTAAGGTATAGCCATTTGTTCGGCTTGTAACCATTCCTTTTGTGTCAACCATTGGAGGGAATGTAGTGCCTAAAATATGATTTCCAGACGTATCAGTAAATCCAGCTTCAATAACATCGTCGCAGGAATCTCCATCACTATCAAGGTCTCTGAAGTTTTTTATTCCATCATTGTCGGTGTCTGTATTATTACTTCCGGTTTCAACAGAGTCAAGTATTCCATCATTATCGCTATCTAAATCTAAATAATCAGGGATAATATCGTTGTCGGTATCATTAGGGCTTAAATTTATTTCGAAAACATCATATAATCCATTTTTATTTGTATCTGTCGTGTTTAAGATAAAATTATTGCCCTGACTTTCAGTTATATCAGGGATGTTATCACCGTCACTATCTTTATCTAATTGATCTTCAATTCCATCTCCATTTGAGTCTTTTGGAACACAAACAGCGAAAAACTTCATAGTACTTTTGTTTGCTTGCGAATCTAAAAGGTTTTTATGGGTAAAACTTATTGAATTAACTAAATGGCTTAAGAATTTAAAACTAGTTGATCCTGCTACTAAAGGTGATATCCCGTTTATTTGGAATCGGATTTCAAAAGATGAGAATTCAGTCACACCACTTTCGTAAATTCCATCATAATTTGTATCTATTAATAAATTATTGTTTGGGTTAAGAACAGTAATGGTTTTGTCAACGTCTGTAGCAATAATATACTCAGCATTAGCATTTAAAAAGTTAGAACTATTAGCTGTTGATGTATATTCAATTCCGGCACTCATCGGTTTTGAAAAGCTGAGTGTATATTTTGTAAAATTACCTTTACCGGCAGGAATTTCAGAGACAATGCTTCCATCTGAATTTCCTATAAATGGTGTTGTGCTGGAAACGGCAGATGTGTTAATTGTTCCGGTAAATGAGTTCGAATAATTGCCTATGATGATATTTCCGGAATTTAAATTTGAAATATTAATGCCTTGGTCTCCATAGGATTCAGTACAGTTTGTTATTCCATCATTGTCATTGTCCAAATCGATATTGTCATTTATGTTGTCGTTGTCAATATCAGTTGGGCAATTGCTAACTGGTATTATGTCTGATAAAATGGTTGTACCACAACTACTAATACTCCCTCTTACTTTATAATATCCGGGTTGTAAGGGTGTGTATGAATTAGTATTTGCATTGCTAATAGGTACTTCATTAAAATACCATTGAAAAGTGTCGTAATTTAGGATTGAATTGACTTCTAAAACGAGATTAGGTATACAAGATGAGATTCCAAGGTTTAATTTGTCTAAGGCGATTTCAGGTTTAGAATCAAATCCTGAATAATATCCACCATAAGTTGCAGCACTATTAGTGCCCAAATAGGATACATATACCTGTCTGGTTGATTTGACACTAATGTTACCTGTTAAATTGTTTAAAGAATAACGGACATAATTAGTATTTCCTGTTATATCAAATGGTGTTGAATTGATAGGGGAATTGTTAATGGTTACAACAGCGTCTCTTTCGGTTATAATATTCATTCCTCCAGAGTAGGATATGTCTCCAATAGATTCTATATGCGGAATATTATCAACAGTATTTGGAGTAGAACAATTAAGAGGAGGAACAAAAAATAAGTTTTGATTTGCGGGTCTATTTGTCTCACCAATGCATTGATAAGCAAATACATTTTTGTTTGTTTTTACATAGAGATTGTTGTTTATAAAATTAGTTCCATCAATTGCTGCATATTCTCCGGGTTGTAGTATGTAACTTGGAGAAGCGTTTCCATTTAAATAAACCTCTGTTTGAGGATTATGGGCTACCAGAATAATTCTTTCAGTTTCGTTAGTTCCGTTTCCTTTAGTAAAAATATATTCTTTCCCAGTTTTCTCTAAAGGTACTATTTGGTCAAAACCTACATCTCTTCCTGTTGAGCCATTAGCGTTTGTTTCTGTACTGTTACTTCCTCCAAAAGAACCAGAATTGACCACAATTCCTTTGTCAGATTCTATTAAAGCGCCAACCATTTTTACACTATTAGAAGTGAGGGAATTTGGAATGTTTTCTAATGCAATTATGTAACACTGACTTTTGTTTAAATTAATTGTAATAGGTCCATTTACTACCGTTCCATCAGTTAATATAGTTCCTGTTGGAATGTTAGAAATAGTAATATTTGTATTGTTTTCGGTTGCCAAAATTGAGGCAAAATTAAGTAGGGCACTATCGTCCAAAGGATTGAGCATGGCACCTAATCTGAATGTAGTTCCAATGGCACTATTTCCCTTTGAAACTAAACCTCCCGCATGATTGTATTCGCCATTATTTGGATTAAAACCGGCATTAACTCTAACACTGCAATAAATTAAATCATCGGCTTCGATGATGAATCCTTTATTTATTAATTTTCCAATTACGGTTTTTGGAGTGAATAATTGGGTGTCGATTCCAATTCCTATTTTATAAATATAAGGACTATTGTTGCTTACCGCTGCATTAATGATTTGTCCTCCAATAGCTATGATTTTTAAAGCTACATCCTTAGTACTAGGAGTCGATATATATAGATATTGATCTCCTGCTTTTAAAGTTTGATTTTGGTTTGCAAGAGGAGGTATATAATGCGTTCTGCTAAATTGCGCAAAACAATTTAGAGCGATTAACATTAGACCAAACGAAAGATAACTTCTCATTTGATAAATGTATAAAATAATGCTTATTATTTATCGTTTTAGTGAAAAATTGCCTCTAATTATTTCTTTATTGTCAGAAATTATGTTAAACCAGTAATCATCTGATGGAAGGGTGACTCCGTTGAAAGTGCCTTCCCAATTTAAGTTTTGAGAATTGAATTGTTTTAACAGTTTTCCATAACGATCAAATATAGTTATAATAGCCGGTGGAAGCTGATTTAGGTTTTTAATTGTCCAGGTATCATTAAAACCATCTCCATTTGGAGTGAAAAAGCGGGGGTAGTCTAAAATAAAAAAAGGATAGGGGACAGCATTTTCACATGAATTTTTATCACGGGCATAGGCAATATAATTTCCTGCAGGAATATTTAAAAATACAGGACTGTTTTGATACAAATTTCCATCAATTGAAAATTCATAATTTCCGGTGCCGGAATATTTTATTGTTGCCGAATTTTTATTGCCTTCAAAATTTTTAGTTTCAACAGCTGTTATTATTGTAATTGGTGTTAGAGGTATTGTATTTGAAATATTTAAAGTTAATTCGGCATAATTAGCACAATTGAAAGAATTAGTAACTTTAGCAATAAGCGTTTGTGTTAAAGATTGGTTCGTATAATAAGTAGGATTTGGAATAGGATTGCTATTTGTTTTAGCATCGGTTAAATTCTCAAAATAAGTTACATCGCTCAAAGCAGAATTATTGTTTTTTATGATATCATCTGCTTCGGTTAAGTTGAAAACATCTTTGCCATCCCCATCAAAATTACAATGTGTTAGTGTACTATTGTTTAAAATAATTTCAGGGGTATATTCGATTTTTATTTGATTTGTGGCACTACAGCTTGATGGTGACAGTGTAACTTCAACTTTATAAGTTCCGGGAGCTGTAACAATATAAGAAGGATTATTTTCGGCTGATTGTAAAATGCCGTCTTTGTACCATTTATAGTTGTATGATGGAGATAATTTGGTGTCAATAATATAGTTTTCGCCAAAGCAAATAGCACTGTTAGTTGCTAATAATCGATCTGTACCCAAGTCGATTGCAGAATTAAAACTTGCTGCTTCTATGAAAATTGCGGAATCATAATAATAGCTTTTATCATCTGCAATGACTAATTTAATATGATAGGTTTTTCCGGGTGTAACATTAGTTTTAGCATTAAAAACTTTAGTTTGTCCGGCAAAATTTATCGGACTATTATTGTTGTTTGTGTTATTAAATTGACCAAAGTAAGATTCGTTTTTTGCTTGACAACCCGCTTTGAAATTGATTTTTGGATGAATATTAAAGGAAGAAACTGTTGTCGTTGTTTGAGGGATGACGGCCAAATTTTGATAGGGATTTGTGCTGGCTTTTTCTTTAATCAAAAAAGCAAATCCATCAGAATAAAAGCAGGGATAATCATCCTGATATTCATTGGAAGCAAAAAAATAGTTGAAACTAATGCCGTTTGTAGTTGGGATAAAATCAAATTCTAGTACGGTAGCATTTATGGAATTAATATTTAAAATTTGATTTAAATCGGTGTCACCAGGCCAGGCAGCGGTTTCTAATCCTTCATTTCTAATAAATGGACCAATGGCGTCACTACTGTTTCCGGTACTTAAAATGATTCCGGATTGAAAAGGAAAATTAGAAGAATTATTTGTGAAAGTTCCATAGCTGTTTTTTCCAGCTGTAAGCTTATTTCCTGATACCGATTGGTTAAGTATTTCTAAACAGGAACTATTATTAGTTAATATACTTACCAGTTCTGCTGCATTTTTTGTGTCGTCAATGGTGATGATTTGAGCACGTAAATGTGAGCAAAGAAAGTTGAGTATACAACAGAATAATATGGCTTTGTAGACTTTCATAGACTTACAAAGTTAGTATAAATATCTGTTTTTTTAATAGCAGGATATGAGCAGGCGAAGCTTAATTAGTAGCTTCATTTTCAATTAGTGTTGTAGCTTGTTTAAGCTTGTCAGAATTGAGAGGTTTTATGATATAATTTTTAACAGTGGAATAGTTTTTAGCCATTTCTAAATCAGTAGGATCGATAGATGAAGAAACGATAAAAATGATAATTTTTTTTGCAAATGAAATGTTTTTCAACTCATCCAGAAACTGCCAGCCGTCAAGAATAGGCATGTTTAAATCTAATAGAATTACATCTGGTAGATTTGATGGATTTTGGGCGTTTTCAATTAATTCATTTAATGCAGTTTGTGGGTTGTGAAAAGAAATGATTTTTTCGCAAAAATTGTTTTTCTCAATTAGCATACTCATTAGTCTAATTGATAATTTATCATCATCTATAATGTAGGTTAATTTATTTTTCATTAAAAAATAATTTAAAAGTGCTTCCTTGTCCTTCTTTACTCTCTACTTCAATTTTGCCTTTCATTGTTTCAATTTGATTTTTAACGATAAATAGACCAATTCCTTTTGCATCATCATTATTGTGAAAGGTTTTGTACATACCAAATAATTTATGTTTATTTTTTTTGATGTTAATTCCCAGTCCATTGTCTTTGAAAGAAATAATTTCAAATCCATCCATGTTTTTATGGCTTATTTCTAATTTTGGAAATCGATCAGGAGATTGGTATTTAACAGCATTATCTAATAGATTTTGAAGTATGTTTTCTAAATAAGTCGGAATCACATTTAACATCAAATCTTCAGGAATAGTATACGAAATACTAAGTTTATTTTGATAAGGAATTAAGCTTTTTTCTAATTCCGTTTTAAAATTTACACTTGTCTTTTGGGTGTTCGTATTTTTTTGAATGGTTATTACTTCATTTAAATTTTCAATTGTTTCCGATAATTTTTCAGCACCTTCTTTAAACATTTCAATGAAGCTTAGTTTCTCGGTAGTATCATCGGTGTTTTCAATTACATCTAATACCATTAGCAAGTTACTGGTGTGTGAACGAATATTGTGGGAGACAATATGGGTGAAGTTTAAAAGTTTGTTATTTTGTTGGTTAGTAACTTCTAAGATTTTCTTGAGTTCAATTTCTTTCTGTTTTGCAGCTGTTATATCTCTTCCAATTCCTATGAATTTAATACAAATACCATTAATGTCAACAATAGGAGTGATGTTTAATTCCAGCCAGCATTTTTCTTGTTTTTTGTTAAAATGGTATAAAACAACACTTGTGCCCTTTTTATTTTTGACAGCATGAGAAATCTTATTAATGCTTTCCAGATTGTTTTTAATGCCAAAATTAAGATAGTCAGGATGTTTGTCAATGATTTCATCCGCAGTCAAACCAATAAGTTCCATGTAAGCTTGATTAGTCCAAATGGCTTTTCCTTCTAAATTAAGTATGACAATGCTATCAGTAGTTTCAGAAGCGACCAGTGATAATAAATTTAGATTTTCTTCAGTTTGTTTTTTTTTGGTAATGTCTTTTATAGAACAAACTAAAAAGACATGGTCATCAATAGTAAAACTTTCTTGAGCAGTGATTTTGACAGGAATTAAATCGCCGTTTTTTGTTTTAAGAAGTGTTTCTTTTACAAATGGAGTATCGAGATCAACACATTTTTTGTCTTCAGCAGGGAATAAAATACTGCAAGGTGAGCCAATTAATTCAGTTCTTGTATAAGAACTTAGCTTGAGAATCGAATCGTTACAATTAGTGATAAGTTTCGAATTGATATCTACAATAATTAAAGCTTCCTGAATATTTGAGAATACAGAACTATATTTTTGAATTATTGATTCTAATTTATTGATTCGTTTTTCTTCGATACTAATATCTTTTACAAATCCATAGATTCTAATAATTGTATCTAAATCAAATTCAACCTGACAAAAACACTCCAATTGTTTGGTTTTATTTGTTGCCGAAAGAATTTCAAATTTTCCACATACAGCTGTTTTGTTCTCTATTGCTTTATTGATAATTGCTTTAAAGCTAATTAGGTTTTTACGGTTAAAAAAAGTTGTAGCATTTTTAAAACTAGGGACAAAATATTCGGGTACTTCAAAAATTTCTTTAGTTGTTTTGTCCCAAAAGAAGCTTTTTGTACTAAGATCTAAATCCCATTTTCCAATTGCTACCGTTTCTTTAATATAAAAATCTTGTTTAGTTTTCATAAATAGCTATTGTAATAGTCGTTTTAAAAATTTGATTTTTCAGAATGGTGTTATTATAAAAATAGGTTTAAATAAAAATATTGTACTTACGTATTTTGTTTAAAAAAAATAAAAATACTTAAGGAGAAATGTCCAAACAAATAAAATCGATGAACAGCATCTTTTTTTTGAGTGTTTGAAAGTGTAGAAAATATACTTAAATAGTAGTTGTTTGGCAGTCAGTGTTTAAGTAAAAAAGAATTGAAAAGCTAAAATTGGATTACAGAAACCTATTTACTTATAAGGCTTTCAAAGAAATAATGTATTTTTGTGTAAATACATTTACGCATGAGCGAAGTTTCTCCGTTGTTTAAAAAACCAACATATCCTATAAATCATGATCTGGTTGAATATTTAGAACGTTTTGATCGAATGTCAAAGGTGGCTATTTCCTATGATGATTTTTTGCGCTTTTCTGGTTCCATAAACGTTTATGATAAAAACGATAACGATACTTTGTGGGCTCGGGTTTATTACAATGAATTTGAGAGGAATGAGATTGATTTAAATTTAAAAAAAATCTATTCTTTGCTGCATTCTGATGGAAATCTTGACATTATTAAGTTCTTAAATGTGGATGCTATTGATTACTGTACTTTTGGAAATTCAAAACCGTTCCGAATTAAAGTTCGTAATGTTTTAAACGATAACTACGTTCATTTTTACATTAAAAAAGCCGATGCTTCCCGTATTTACGGATTAGAATTGGAACATATTTTATCGCCGGACAAAATTAACTTTCTAGTATATAATGATACTTTGATTGAGGAACATATAATAGGGATTCCAGGTGATGTTTTTATGGAAACGCTACTTGATTCTTGTACCGAAACCGAAAAATCTCAAATTGCTAAAGAATTTGTGAAATTCAACGAGCGATGTATGATCCGTCTTTTAGGTGATATGCGAGCTTATAATTACGTGATTGTACCTATTCATGATTTTGACCAAGTGGTTTATAAAATCAGAGCAATAGATTTTGATCAGCAATGTTATGAAGGTAATTTTAAGATTTATCGACCTCAGTTTTTCAAGGAAAATTATCCAATGATTCATTTAATCAAAGAGAAATTGCAAAAAAGCTCCATAGAGCAATATAAACATGAGGAACGAGCTGCTTTGGCCAAAAGAATTATTTCTGCCGAAACACGAATTCAAAAGATTCTTCGCATAATGTCTCATGATACCATTGCTCCTGAAGCCCATATCCAACAATTAAAATTAGAGTTATACCGTTATACTAATGATTTGAATTTTAAAAAAGCAACCTCAATGGGCTATGTTTTAAGTGCAGCTTTTAAATTTGTTACCCGAAACTTTAAACATCCAGATGTATTTAAACCTGGTTCATAAAGATTATTTCAAAATGAAAAAAACAATATCTATCCTTTTATTATCCTCTTTTTTGGCTTTTTGTCAAAGAGAATCTTCCCTTATAAATGAACTTTATTCTTTACCAAAACAGCTAAAAGAAGTTTCCGGAATCGTCTTTGATGAACGTTCCGGTTTGAATTGGATGCTGGAAGATAGTGGAAATGAAAATGCTATTTATGGTGTGGATGATAAAGGGCAGCAACAACGAAAAATCATTATTTCCCAAACGGAAAATATAGATTGGGAAGATATTACAAAAGATAAAGAAGACAATCTGTACATCGGTGATTTTGGTAATAATGCTAATGAAAGAAAAGATTTGGCAATTTATAAAATAGATAAAGATTCATTAGGAAAGAATGCTGTAGTGCCAAGCTATAAAATCAGTTTTGCCTATCCGGAGCAAACCGAATTTCCTCCTAAAAAGCGCGAACTTTTTTATGATGTCGAGGCTTTTGTGATGTATAAAAATAATTTTTACCTTTTTACTAAAAACAGAAGTAAAGGATTTGATGGAACTACTTTCTTATATAAAGTTCCTAACAAGCAAGGATTTCATCAGGCTCAGTTATTAGGGAAATTTAAAGTCGAAGGTGATTTTCAGCATGCAGCGATAACTAGTGCAACAATAAGTCCGGATGAAAAAAAAGTAGTCTTGTTATGCCACAGTCAAATATGGGTTTTTGAAAATTTTACTTCAGATAATTTTTTTAATGGAGCTATGAAAAATGTTCAGTTAGATCATTTTTCTCAAAAAGAAGCCATTTGTTTCAAAGACAATAAAACGCTTTTAATTGCCGATGAAAAAACAAAAAAGATAGGAGGAAAGGTATATCAGTTAACCTTAGATTAAAAACCAAATCCTATCCCAAAAGCTATACGGGCTTCATCATCTGCTGAGGCTTTAAAATAAGATAATCGGGCAGTTACCGTATTAAGTCCGTTTAGCCATAATCCACCACCTACAGCCTGATGCCATTTATTTGAATTTTCACCATTTAGCCAAACTCTTCCGTAGTCATATCCTCCAAAAAAGCCATAGGACATCGGGACAATACTTCTTTTAATTTTTCCAATGGAAAAACGCAAATCACTGCTTTGAAAGTAGGATTGATTCCCTAGAAAACGTTGATTTCTAAAACCTCTCAAATCATAATCTCCTCCCAATGCAGCACCTTGATAGAATTCAAAATTATTGTTCAAAATGGCTTTTGCTTTAAGCAAAGTTGCAAAAACGATACTTCCCTGACGATCTATTTTGTGGTTGAAATTAATTTTAGATTCTAATGTTGGGAAATTTTGTTTACTGTTAGTTAAATTCATTTTCCAATTTGCCGAAATTAAAAATCCCATTCCCATAGTAGGAAGCGACGGAATGTCATAATTTTCGTAGCTATATTGAGCTGTTAAACCACCAAATTGTTGGTTTTTAAAAATATTTGGATTCACAATATTGGTTATAGCAATGAAACGTCCCAGAGTTTTTTCGACATCAAAATTTTCATAAGCAAGTTGAAAACTGATGCTGCTTCCTAATCTACCTTTTCTTTCTAATTTTGGAGCAAATTTTAGCATACTTACATGAACTCTGTTGTAATTCATACCACTGATTTCATCTTCATTAACCGTATTATTACCGAAGCCAAAATAGTTAATGACAAAATTAGGACTGGTAAATTGTGAGTCAAAACCAAAATTCCATTTGCCTATTAACTTTGGAGCATCAAAATGATAATTGAATTCAAAACCCTCCGTAGCGAAATAGTAATTTGCTTTGAGACTATGTTTAAAAGTGTAAGGATTTTGTTTAAAATGATTGACCATATAATTAGCTACAAAACCAAGTTTTAAACCATCATCAGGGTTTGCTCCTACAGAAGGCAAACCTGAAAAAGCATTGTATTTAGGTTTTTGATAATTATAAAAATTAGTTTCATAATCATCCGTTAATAATTTTTTGGTGTTAGGTGTAATTGAAAAACTATTCTTTTTGGTTTTAAAATCGATAATGCTAATATTTTTTCCATTCGAAATGTTGTAATTATCGTTATCCTGACCTCCGATTAATTTAATTTTAATTGCTGATTTTTGATGGCTTTGTAAATTAAAAATATCATCATCATCTAAGCCGTACACCCAGATATTTAGAGTTTCATGCGAATAAAATGTTTTGGTGTAAACCAATTCCTCAGTTTCTTTTTTTATTCTAAAAACCGAAATCGCAACTTCATTTTTTGAAATCGGATTAATGTCAAAACGATCTTTTTTATTGGTACCAACGATGATTACCGTTTTATGCAACACCCGATTGTATTGGGTAGCATAGTTAACAAGTTGTGATTTTCTGTTTTTTAGTTTGTCAATAATTGCAATAATTGTCTTATCCTGAACTTCTTTTGGAAGATTGCTAAAAGCTGTTTCTATAGCTAAATCGGTTACGTTTTCCTGAATATATTTTGCCTGAGCAATCCAATCTTTTTCTTCGGCATTTTTTAGTAATGCTAAGTCTAAAGGGTAAGGTTCACGGTTGAACCATTTTACATTTTTAATATCATTTTTAAAACTTTGCATATGACGCAAAGCAGGAATATTCATTATTAAAGACAATAAAGTTCCATCGTATTTAGAAAAAGCTTGATCGCGATCACGTGGAATGGGTTTGTAAATTATTTTATCTGGGGTTTTGTATTCTGCCCAGCGCCATTGGTCAAAATGCCTGTCCCAATCACCAATAAGCATATCAAACAATCGGGCTTTGATGTATTCGCTTTCGTCAATGATGTACTTTTCGTCTTTTTGTAAATTTTCTAACAATTCGTCAGTACCTATAATAGCATCAGCTTTTCCAAAGCTGTTTAAATCCTTTTGACTATCATCAGCTCTTTCTTCAATATAATAAAGTTCATCACCAAAATTGTTGTTGAAATTCCCTAAAGTGTTTTGTTTTGGTATATAAAATAGTTTAGGGTTGTTGTGGAAAACACCAATTTTGTCAGCTAAATTTCCCACAGCCAAAGGTGTGTAAGGATGCGAGGTAGTATAAAAATCATATAAAAAATTTTCTGCATAAGTGTTTTCAAATTGATTTTCTACATATTGGTCTTTGAAAGCTACATTTTGTAAAAAACGATTAACACTCTTTTTTAAAGCACGCATCGCATACTCTTTACCATTTTTATCTACCAGACGTAGCGATTTTGACTGATGTCCTCCTCCGGCTCTTATTGGCGTAAGCCCACCATAAAGACTATCTAAAGTGGCGGTGTTGGCATCTATTAAAGTGCTGTAGTATTGACGATAATGTTTTCCAAAAAGAAAGTTGTGAACTATACTTTTTTGGGTCATTTTATCAGTATAAATAGATGATTTGATCGTTTTTTGGAATGTATTGGAATAGGTAACTTGAGGTGTTTTTGGGTTATCTAAAATTGTTTTTTGAAACAGTGTTGTTGTTTCATTATTTTCTATACCATAAAAAGAAACTACCGATTTTCCATTAGTATAAACAGTTAAGGTTGCAAAACCATTTTTGCCATAGGAAAAATCATTTGGATAAATAGCGCGTGCAGCTTCTGATTTTGACCCAGCCCCACTTATAATCTGTTTGATGTTTTCATTTTCGATGTATTGCAAATTGTGATCGTGACCCGATATTACAATTACATTGTCCTGATTCTGTAGAAGTGTTTTAATACGTTTTACTAAAATTTGGTATTGTTTGTTTTGAATATCCTGCGGACTAATGCCTGATGTCTTTCTTAAGAAATTAACAAAAGAACCTATTACAGGCAACGGAATTTTTTGTTCTAATGGGAAAAGCTGTTTTTCAAGAGAAAATTGTCCGCCATGAGTTCCGTTACTCATCAAGGGATGATGAATAGCTAATAAAACAGTTTTATCTTCGTTTTTATTGAGGATACTTTCTAGTTCTTCAAAAAAAGCTTCACGGGTTTTAATGTTGCAATCGTTGTTGATATTTGGGATTTTGTCCCAATCTTCCAGGAACCATTGGCTGTCAATGGTAATCAGGCAAACTTGGTCATTTATTTTTTTAGTATCAATAGGGCAACCATCAGCAGGAAGAAAGGCTTTTTTATCAGCAAGATATTGGTTTACTATCTTTTCCTGACGTTTAAGTCCGCTAATTCCTGAATACCAATCATGATTCCCTGGGATGAATATCGTTTTTCCTTTGAAACCTTTAGAAATAGCCAACTGTTTTGTTAGTTTTTCTAAAGCAATGTTGTATTCTTTTTGTTTTTTTTCACTAGGCATACCTTTTGGGTAAATATTGTCGCCCAGAAATAACAACGTAGTATTTTTATCAGCTTGTTGAAGTTGTTCTTGTAGCGCCTTTAGGATTTTTTGAGCGTTTTCCTGATCGGCATTGCCGGCATCACCAATTAAAAAAAAGCGGTGGGCAATTTTAGCAGTCTCCTTGTCGTTTATAGTAAGGTTTTTTGCGGCATCTTTTCCTAATTGTGAATGATAGGTAGCACATGAAATAAGAAGAAAAAAGGAGGAGAAAAATATTTTGATTTTTAAGAATCGCATAACCGAAAACAATTTCATAATTTAGTAGTATAAAAAATCACTTATGAACTTTACAGAACAAGTACAGGATTTTGTTTATAATTTACTCAAAGATAAACTTTCCAGTTCATTTATTTATCATAATTTTAATCATACTTCTGATGTGGTTAATGCCGTTAAATTGCTTTCTGAAAAAGAAAATCTAAGTTCATCAGAAAAGGAGATTTTAGAAGTAGCAGCCTGGTTTCATGATACAGGATATGTGGAAGGTTTTGAAAATCATGAAGATAGTAGTGTTAAGATTGCTTCAGATTATTTAGAAAAAGTAGGTAAATCAGCGGAATATATTGCTGCGGTTAACGAAATAATTGTAGCTACAAAATATCAATTTGTTCCTAAGACTATAGGTCAAAAAATAATTAAAGATGCCGATTTTTATCATTTCTCCTTTGAGAACTATTGTGATAAATGTGAACTTTTAAGAGGCGAATGGGAAGAGCTTAAGCATAAAAAAGCAACCGATTTAGAATGGGCAAAGGAAAATTTAAATGTGCTTACCCAGTGTCATCATTATTATACAGATTATGCAATAAATAATTGGCAAGCTTTGAAAGAAAAAAATATTAGCTTAATAAAGGAAAAAATCACAAAAATGGAAGAAGATAAATCTGGGGGGAAAACAAAGAAGAATAAAGAAGAGAAGTTAAACAAAACCAAAAAGCCAGATAGAGGTATAGATACTTTATTTAGAGTTACCTTGAGTAATCATACCCGATTGAGTGGAATTGCTGATAGTAAGGCGAATATTTTGTTATCTGTTAATGCGATTATTATCTCTATAGCTTTGTCTTCGATTGTGCCTAAATTAGACAGTCCAAGTAATGCACATTTAGTTATCCCAACTTTTATTTTGTTGACATTTAGTGTTACTTGTATTGTTTTTGCCATTTTATCTACCAGACCTAAGGTGACCAGTGGTACATTTACCCGAAAAGATATAGAAGACAGAAAGGTTAACTTATTGTTTTTTGGTAATTTTTACAAAATGCCACTTGATGAATACGAATGGGCGGTTAACGAAATGATGAATGATAATACTTATTTGTACAATTCAATGATCAAAGATTTGTATTTCTTGGGTGTTGTTTTAGAGCGAAAATACAAATTGCTTCGCATTACCTATAATATTTTTATGTTTGGAATAATTGTTTCGTTTTTAGCTTTTTTTCTGGCGTTTCAAGGTACAAGAGTTTAATGCAATGAGCCTAATAGTTCCTTGTAAGTATAGTTAGTTTCTAAAGTTTCATCTGTATTTTTAACCTGAATACGGATGGCTTTTAGACCATAAACACCTTGTAATTCTTCCACTTCAAATTGTTCAATTTCTGGTTCAAGAATATTTTTGTACTGAAGAAATTTGATGTATTTAAGATATTCCGCCTCTTCATTTTGATGTGAATATACAATGGTGATTTTTTCTTTTTGAGTGATTCTTTCTTTAGTTCCTTTGATATTGGCTTTATCAATGCGTTTTTTAACCACTTCATAGCGGGCATTGTAAGTTCCGTCAACATCAAAACGTTTTTCGTCCATTCTAAATCGGATAGAAATAGGAGAACTGAAAACTAAAATTAAGGAGCTAACTTCTAAAGTATAAGGCAAAACTTTTTTTAAGCGATGGTGTTCTAATTCCATTTTGCATAAAGTTTGTAATTGCCATAATCTTAGATTGCTCAGGTAAATTAAATCAAAAGATTGATTAGGCGTGATTGAAGCTCCTATGTATAAATTATGTTCAACTCCATCGGTTTTAAAGCGTTCGTAATAATGCGGAAAAATGCTTTGCGCTTCGTATTGTTCCTGATCTAAAACAGCTGCCATTTTTTTGTTGATGATAGCCATAGCTTCATCAAATTGTTTTCGGGCAAAGTAGAAAAGATTGGTTTTTGGATCCAGATTTTCAAAGTAAGTTGCTATAAGAGATTGATCCTCTTTGTTGATAATAGCATTATTCAACAAAGGATGAATTTCTTTTTCGATATAATTTTGAATTTGTTGTTCAGTATCTGCTTTGAGTTCTTTATCGAGTTCAGAGTAGAAAGAGATTAATTCAAATTTTCGTTGCTCTAATAACGGAATTTTATGTATGGTTTTTGATTTTTCAAAAATGTCTAAAATACTCTGTAATTGAAGTTTCAAATCTTCTTTTACAGTATTGTTACGATGTTCAGACGAACCATTAATGTCAATTTGTCCATAGAGCGGAAAAACTTCTTTGAAAACAATTTCTTTAAAATTGTAGTCTTGATTGTTGTCTTTAGTTTGGAAATATTTTTGTGCTTCATCTTTAAATTTCCAATAAACGCTAGAATGGATAGCAGTGTATTCGCGTTGAATAATTGCTTCAATTTGGTTTTGGTAATCAGCTTCGTAACTCTCAAGAGTATTTACAATGTTAGGCAGTATTAAATTGAGGTTATTAGCATTGATACTGTTTAATTGTCTGGGAGTAGCTGAAACCAGTTCGATCACACCAAGTAATTTGTCTTCTTTTACGATAGGAGCAAAGATGCAGCTTTTGATATTTTGATTTAATAAAACGGCTGCAAATTTTTCATTACCGGGAATTTTGGCGTAATTTTCAACATTAGATATCGTAAAGATTTCTTTAGAATCTAATAAGCTGTTCAATGAACAACCCTGAAAAATATTGCAGCATTCCATTTCTTTTTCATTGTGCAGTATGAAACTGCCCATATTTGCTTTTTCAAAGGGCAATTTGGTAAACTTTTTATCGTTGTCATTGTATAGACTGATGCCAAATCTCAAATCAGGGATTTTAAAAAAAGATCTGAAAATATTTTCAACAGATTTGTCTTCATGATTTTTCTTTTTATCTCTTTTTAAAAGATTACTTTTTAAATTTGAGATAGCGGTTTCTTTTGTGGCATCAAATAGACTTATGATTCCAAAACCTTTTAAAACCCAACTTTCTAATGGAAATTTTTCTCTCCATAGAGCCACATTATCAAAGTTGTCCATTAATTCATCAATATCCTCCGGAGTAAGATTTGGAGCTTCTGTTAATGGATATATTTCAATAAAATCAGCATTATACAAAATACGGTAATGGTAGATTACACCATTAGCATCTGGAATATCATAAAATAAGGGTTTGTTGTAGTCAAAATTTTGATTATAATAGGCGTTTAAAATCAAAATACAACTTAAAACATAAAATTGGTCTTCATTAAAATCACGTATGTTTAAGTCAAAATCACCAGCGTTTTTAATGATTTTTTTAAATCTTTTAGTGTAATTAAAAGTGATATTTTGAAAAGGAATGGCAACAGCTTTAATCTCATTATTGCTAAGAGCAGTAGGGAATAAATCTGAAAGTAAGTATTTGATGAGTTTTTTATTCTCAGTAATAATAGAAAAGTCTTCAATCCCGCTTCTGAATTCCGGAATATGTTCAATTTCTTTTAATAATGATTTGGCATAATTAGAGCGATAATCAACATCTGATAGTGCAATTTCTTCCAGTGCCTCGATAAGTTTATGAAAAGAAATTAAGGTTTTAAAAGGGCTCTCTTTAAATAAACGTTCATTCATCTTACTTCTTGTTTAGTATACAAAAATAAGGAATTATCTTTTAAGTGGTCTTATTTAAAAGTGTCGCCAATTTGTTTTTTAATGTTGTTTCAGTTTAAGTTTCTTTTGGTAGAAATGAACTAGAGCTTCGTTGATTTCTTTTAATTCAGGTGTAAGAGAGGTTATAGCTCCTTCTTCATTATTAGTTAATTCCATTTGACATACTGAACATTTGTATTCTTTCAAATGATTGGTAATGTTTCTTGAGGTAATCATTTTATGGCCAAAAATGGAACATAAAATCCTTTTACTGGTGAATGGCACTTTCATTTGTAGCAATTGTAGGTGAGTTAATTGATTTTGAGCTGTATAAAATTATAAAAACATAGATTATACAACTTAAAAAGTCGACAAAAGGCATTTTTTTTAAGTTTTCATAAGTATAAACTTATTTTGTTTTAATGTAATCTAAAAAAAAAATCTCCAACTGCTAAGCAATTGGAGATCTGTTGTATAGATAACCTAAGTTAGTTTATTATGATTTTTGTTCTTTGTTGAAGTAAACTAAGTAATAATACATCTGTTTTTCTTCATCCCATCCTTTTTCTACAAATTTTTCAGCGCTTTCCGGATTGATGAAATCCATTTTTATCTGAATATTAGTGTCTAAGTTAATGACGTTTTTAATTGATTTTCTGGCGTCACTAACAGCAGCATTGGCAATTGGGAATGAAGTAACATCTTCAATACTGTATTTTTCTCCTTTGTCAACTTTGTAGTTTTTGAATTCAGGAATCAAATCCGGATTGTCTAAAACTTCATTTAAGAATTCAGTTTCTTCAAATTCATCATTTTTGGCAAAATAGTTTACCGAACGGTTCATGAACATCACTTCTTCTTTTTTGTCTTCGGCAGGAAAAACAACATCTTTAGCAAAGCCCTGACAAAATTTCAAATATTTTTTAGTAATGAAGTTTTCGTCTTCAAAAGCATCTACCGAAAGGAAATGCTCTAACCAGTAACGGGCATCGTAACGGTTGCTGTCAACAGTTAGGATTTTATAACCTTCCTCTTTTTTGTGATTGAAAATTAAACAGCCTTTGTCTAATTTATTTAAATTGATTCCTTGTTGCAAAATCATTTCCAAATTGGATGATTTTTCTTCAAATTGTAAAAAGTCGCTTTGTAATTCACTTTTAAAAATTCCTATAGCATCTACAGGAGTATTATCGATGTTTACATTAGTAATATGAGCTACATAAACTTCCCCGTTTTTAATATGCGGGTGATTAGATTGTTCAAATAAGTGTTTAGTGATTTTTTTTGAAACCTCGTGCATATTAGCCGGGTTGTCAAAAATTTCAGTTGTGTATTTGTACATGTCGTTGTAATCTAAATCTACTTCATGTGCATACTGATAATAGTTTTCTTCTTTTTCTCTGAAAGGTTTTAAGAAGAATTCTTTGATTAGCGGAACAATTTCATCTTGCAGGCTAAAAGGTTGCTCTGATAAAAAGATAGCCTCATTGCGGCTTTTATTTCCTACTCTGTGAATAGAAAGTGTCTCGATGTGTGCGTTGAATAAGTTGATCATCTTTGGTATATGTGTTTTAGATGCGAGAGCCAAGAAAAAAGACGGTTATTTGAGGTCTTTCATCTTGGCTCCTGAATAAGTTTTTTATCGGGTTATTCTAGTTCCAATTTTCTTCAAATCCGTAATCTTCGTAGCTGTCGTCTCCTTCAAACATGTCCATATCATCATCGTCTAGGCCATCTTCGAATTCATTATAGAAATCGTCATCATCTGCTTCAAAGTTTTTTTCTAAAGCTTCATCCGGCATTTCACCATGTGCAAACAAAGTTTCTGGATAAATAGCTCCGGCAGTTTGTTCTTCAATTGCAGCAAGCTCTACTAAGAAAGTCCACATGTTGATAAAATCATAAACATAGATGATTTTCGTGTTTTCTTCGTCAAGAATATCCGAAAGTTTATAATCACTCATGATGCGTTGCTCTCCAGGTACATCTCCTGTATCAAAAAGAGAAATTTCATCTTCCTGGTTCCAGGTGTCATCGCAAGTGTAAAAAGAAGCTACTTCCATACCATCAAAACCAAAGGAATTAAAGATAGCATTGTGTAAATCTTCTAATGTATCGTCTTCTAAGATAGCGATGTCTCTGAAAATATCTTCTTCCGCGTCTAAGATTACTCTAAATTTATAAACCATAATCGTTGTTTTTTATAAAAAGCCAAAGGTACATTTAATCCTTTTTAATCCCAATGTGATTTGTGAAATTTTATTAAAAAAACAATTAAGTGTTTGATGAGTAATTAGTTGCTACGTTTAATGCGTTTTGCTGTTTTGAAGTGGCGTTTGAGGGAAAGGCTCTGTGTAGGATACTTACGGCCGGAAGTCATGTTGTTAAATATTAAAGCAGTGAAAAATAAAATAAGCACTCCTGTTAATACAGGTGAAAGTACATACCAGTAACCTAAGTCTTTAATTTTTTGGGTCCCAATAATTGCAATCAAAGCCGTAGCTCCTCCGGGAGGATGGAGTGTTTTTGTTATTTGCATTAAAACTATCGATAAGGAAACAGCTAATGGAGCGGCTATATAAATAGTGTCAGGAAATAAATGATGCACAGTCACGCCGATGAAGGCCGAAATTAAATGTCCGCCAATTAGATTTCGAGGCTGTGAAAACGGACTTTCAATAATTCCGTAAACTAATACACTTGAAGCTCCAAATGACCCAATAAGGTAAACTACGTCCTGATGCGAAAATTGCTGACTTTGAAAATAAGCTATGAGTCCTATTCCAATAAAAGAACCTAAAAAAGACCAGAATTGTTCTTTGTAATCAATTAGCGTTTCTTTGTATAAGATATAACGTGTTTTGCGATAACCACGTCTAATTTTAGTTGTTGGCATGATTTTTAAATTTAAACAGTTGGTGCAAAAGTGTAAACTGTCTTAGGGTAAATCATTTTTGCGGTATATTTAGAAATTAAGCAAGCAGTTAAAATCGGAAAGAACAGCGTGTAGTTGTTGGTTAGGCCGCAAACAAGAAATATTGCTGTAAAGGGAGCGTGAATGCTGGCGCTTAAAACGGCAGCCATGCCAATTACTATAAAATTTACCGTGATGATATTGTTGTCAAAAAAGGTATTAAGTACAGAAGCAACTAATAAACCAAGAAAAGCTCCAATAAACAGGCTAGGGGCAAAAACACCACCATCGCCACCTGAAGCCAGGGTAATCGAAGTTACGATGGGTTTTAGGAGCAAAACACCTATAAAAGTAAAAACCAAACTTAGTGTTAAAGGAATTTCGTTATTGGTAGTAGTAATGGTTTTGATGGCATGATAACCTTCGCCATATAATTGAGGAAATATAAAAAGAGAAATGCTTAAAAATACTGAACCAATGATGATTTTATAATAATGCTTTTCAATTTTTGCAAAATGGGATTTGAAAAACAAAACACATTTGGTAAGGTAAACCGAATTGATTCCTGCTAAAATACCCAGTAAAATAAAGTAAGGGAAGGCGCTTAAGTGCCAAGTATTAATTGTGACCTCAAATAAGGGTTTCTCGTTTAAAATAATAAGTAACCCAAAAGCAATGCTTACTGCGATTAGATTTGAAATTACAAAAGCCCGTGTTACTTTTTTTGAAATTACTTCTAAAGCAAATAGAATTCCAGCAATTGGGCTGCTGAATAATGCAGTGATTCCGGCAGCGACTCCAGCGCAGATGAGTTCAGTTTTATATTGACGGAAAACATTTTCTTTTTGCTGTGCAACTGAACCAATTGTGGCTGTTGCAACAACTGTGGAAACTTCGATACCGGTAGATCCGCCAAATATAACCGTTAACAATCCGTTTATGGTATGCGAAGGAATTTTATAAGACGGTAAATTTTTGTTTTTATTCTGAGTGCTTTCAAAAACTTCCTTAATGCCTTTGTTTTCTTTTTTCTTGAACATATAAAGTCTCAGAAAATAAATTACAGAAAGTCCAAAAATAGGGAAGAATATCAGAAATAGTGGATTTGTATAGGATTGATGGAAGAAAATTTCTTCATAGTATTCGGTGATTTTTTTTAAGCTTATTCCTAAAAAAGCCGAAAGAAAACCAATTAAAAGAGAGATGATTACAAGTTTTTTGAGTTTGATAAGTTGATAGTTTTTTTTTATTTGTGCAGTAGTTTTCATTACTTGAAATCTTTAATGAACGGCAAAATTATGTAAAAAAACTAAAAACCTGCGTTTTCGCAACAAAAAACAAGTTTTTTTTAACTATAGAGAAATCTGTTTTTGATTTAGATTATTGATCGTGTTTTGTAATGAAACGTTCTTTTTGTAAGGTTTTTTTAGGTTTCGAAATAATTAAGATATTAGAGTTCGTAGAGTTCTATTGGTAATAAATCAGGGTCGCTAATGAAAGTAAAGCGTTTTTGAGTGAGTTCGTCAATTCGAATTGGCTCGGCAAAGATGTTTTTTGAATTTAAAAATGAAACATTTTTATCTAAATTTTCAACGGCAAAAGCCAGATGCCGTAATCCACAGGCTTCCGGTCTTGAGACTCTTTCAGGTGGATTGGGGAATGAAAATAATTCAATACAGTAATTGTTGTTTAGTGCCAAATCGAGTTTGTAGGATTGTCGTTCTTCACGAAATACTTCATTGATGATTTTTAATCCAAGTATCTCTGTGTAGAATTGTTTTGATTTTTCGTAATCAGAACAAATAATTGCGATATGGTGAATGTGACTGAGTTGAAGCATTTTTTTATTGATTGAGTTTTCGAATGACTTTTGCCGGATTGCCAACCGCAAGAGAATTGTCAGGAATGTCTTTTGTGACCACTGAACCAGCTCCAATAACACAACCATTTCCAATTTTTACTCCTGGGCAAATTATAGAATTGCCACCTATCCAACAATCGTCTCCGATGGTAATTGGTAAAGCGTTTTCAAGAGTTCTTCTGAGTTCGGCATCGAGCGGGTGATTGGCGGTGTAAAGTTGAACTCCCGGAGCGATAAATACATTGGATCCGATATTGACTTTTGCACAATCTAGAACCACGCAGTTGACATTGAAATAAACATTTTCTCCGCAAATAATATTGTAGCCATAATCACAATGGAAAGGTGGTTCGATGTATAAATTGGGACCCGAATTTGGGATTAGCTCTTTTAAAATTTCCTTCGCTTTTTTGGTCATTCGGTATTCGGTTATGTTGAGTCGGTGGAGTAAAATTTTAGCTCTTCTTCGGTCTTTAACAAGTGATGGATCTCCGGCTAAATAATAGTCTCCCTCAATCATTTTTTCGCGCTCTGTTTTCATGTTTTTCACAGGTTGTTTTTAGGTCTTTTTTTAATGTCTTTTGGAGCTGTTTTTTTGGGGTTAAAAAAGCTTTTTTTTAAACTTCAAAAGTCATTTAGAAAAAGATGTTTTAATGCCCTTTTTTTTGCTTCACGTAAAGATAAATTAAAAAACGAAATTCGGATTTTTTAAATGAAATAATTGCTAAAAAAATGGAGTGGAAGTTTGTCGCTATATCAACTCTTGAGTTTGGTTTTATAGGTTTGAAAGAAGGGGGAGCTTTTTCTTTTTTGAAGGAATTGGTTTTTTTGTTGGATTGCTTTTTTGGGTTATAAAACTTAAAGTAATTGTTTAGGTTATGATACTTTTTGATAATGTTGTTTTTTGTTTTTTTTAAACTGTTAGTTTCTTTTGAGTTTTTTTGATGCTTTTTCGTTAAAATCAATTAGTTAAACTTATTATTTAAATTAATATTTTTAAATTACTGGTATGCAATTTTGTAAACATGTGTTATAGATTATTTCTATGGTTGTTTTTTTGAAGTTTTGAAGGCTTTTTAGTAGTTTTTTCATGGAATTAGCTTGTTGTTTTCTTTCATGTTTTCTTTCAAAACATTTGCATATTTTTTAAGTTACAGTTTTTTAAAAGTAATTTTATTTTTTTGAAAAACAATAAGGTTTTGTTGGTTTTAGTTCGTGGTTTTGAAAAAATGAATGTTAGAATTGTACTTGTTTTTTTTTGATGTTTTATTATCTAAATAAATGGTAGATGTAAATGATTTAGAGATGTTCTTTTTTTTAGAAGTATTTTTTTAGAAGTATTTTTTTAGATATGTTTTAGAGGTGAATTTTTGATTCAATTTTCAGTTGTGTTTTATATTTTTAAAAGTTGATTTTTTGAGGTTTTTTTATGTCTTTTTTATGTCTTTTTTTAGATTTTTTTTGTGCTGCTTTTTTGAGGAGAAATTGACCTGAAAACTCTTCAAAATTTGAGTCGGAAAACAGTACTTTTTTAGAGGTAAAAAAGGCTGGTTTGAACGAAGTTTTTAAGCTTTTAAAATGCGTTGTTTTGATGGTTTTGGTTTGTTTTTTTATGGTGGTTTTTGGTGTTGTTTTTGTTGTTGATCAGTAATAATTTTTTGTTAATGAAGTAAGGAAAACGATTTAAAGATTGTAAATTCGTTTGTGTCTAAAAACAAATTTTTAGTTATGAAGTACACTTTTTTGTTGGTGTTTTTATTCGTTTTTTCAATTCAAATTCAAGCTCAAAAAGTAGCTATTTTTGATTCCTATTCTGATTTAGAAAAGACAGTTTTGAGTGATGAGAAAACAACTTATGTAGTCAATTTTTGGGCGACTTGGTGCCCGCCTTGTGTAGAAGAATTGCCCCTTTTTGAGAAGCTCAATTCAGAGAATAAAAATCTAAAAGTAGTATTAGTTAGTCTGGATTTTAAGAATCAATATGAGTCTAAATTACTCCCTTTTTTAGAAAAAAATAAGATAGCTTCAGAAGTAGTTTTGCTTACTGATAAGGATTATAATAGCTGGCTTTCGATGGTTGATAAAGATTGGTCAGGATCAATTCCGGCTACTTTAGTCATAACTAAGAACAAGAGGAAATTTGTTGAAAAGATGTTTTCAAATTATGAAGAATTAAATCAATATATCAATTCAATTATTAATTAACATATTTAAATTATGAAAAAAATAGCAGCTTTATTATTGTTTACAGTTGTTGTCGCAGTATCAGCTTTTACAATTGTTCCTACTTTGGGCTATAAAATAGGTGATACGGCAACTGATTTTAAATTAAAATCAGTTGATGGGAAAATGTATAGTATGTCTGATTATAAGAAAGCAAAAGGCTTTATAGTGGTTTTTACCTGTAACCATTGTCCGTTTGCAAAAAAATACGAAGATCGAATTAATGATTTAGCTAAAAAATACAAATCCAAAGGATATGTTCTACTAGCTATTAATCCGAATGATCCAGCTCTTGAGCCTACGGATAGTTTTGAAATGATGCAGCAACGCGCCAAAGAAAAAGGATTTGTATTTCCTTATTTGTTTGATGACGGACAAAAGATTTATCCGCAATATGGTGCAACTAAAACGCCTCATGTATTCCTATTAGATAAAAATAGAGTAGTACGTTATATTGGAGCTATTGATGATAATGTGGATAGCGCAGCTGATGTAAAAGAAAAATATCTTGAGAATGCTATTGCTGCCTTAGAAAGTGGAAAAACTCCCTCTCCGGAACTTACTAAAGCTATTGGATGCGGGATTAAAGCAAAGAAATAATCCTTTAGTTTTGAATAAATAAAAAACCGAAAAAATAGTTTATATTATTTTTTCGGTTTTTTATTTTTTACCTATTTTGACAATCGGTGCAAGCTATAAGTCATTGCAGATAGAAGGAAAAATGCATTTACCTGATGGATTAATCCTAACCATAGCGGAACTCCGTAAAGTAAGGTGAAAACTCCTAGTGCAAATTGAACAAACACTAGAAAAACTAATGATTGAATTCCTTTTTTCTGATTGAAGTCTAAATTGTATTTTTTGCTTGTAAAATACAAAAATAGGATGAAGCCTGTTACTACATAAGCTAAGGTTCTGTGAACGAATTGTACACCACTTTTTCCTTCGGTAAAACTTAATAAAAGGCTGTCTTTTTCAAGAAAAACACTGTCGTGAATAAATTGTCCGTCACTCATTAAAGGCCAATGATTGTGGATTAAACCGGCATTTAAACCCGCGACAAAACCACCGTAGATAATTTGAACTAACAAGAAAAATAAAGCCCATCTGGCGATATTGCGAAGTGTTTTTTCAACATTTCGTTTTACCGGATAAATTAAATCTAAAGCTACCCAAAGAGTGTAGGCAAAGGTTACAAAGGCAAAAGTCAGGTGAAGTGCCAATCTGAAATGGCTCACATCAGGATCATTAATTAATCCGCTTTTCACCATGAACCAGCCAAAGAAGCCTTGTAAAGCTCCCATCCCTAGAAGGATAATCGATTTTTTGATAGTTGGTTTATCCAGTTTCTTTTTAATTAAAAACCATACAAAAGGGATCATGAAAACAATCCCAAGAATTCGGGCGATAAATCGGTGAAACCATTCCCAAAAATAGATTTGTTTGTAATCAGAAAGTGAGAAACCACCGTCTTTGAACTGATTGATTTTTTGGTATTCCGGAAATTGCTTGTAGTGTTCAAAAGCTTCCTGCCATTTCGCTTCAGTAAGAGGAGGGAAAGTATCTTTACCTAAATGCCAGTCGGTCATCGATAATCCAGAATTAGTTAATCTGGTGATTCCACCCACAACAACCATTAAAAATATTAATAAACAACCTGAAAATAACCAGATAATTACTGCTTTGTTTTCTTTTTTCATTTTCTTTTATTAGGGTTTCAAAGTTTCAAAGTCTCAGAGTTACAAAGTCTCTTTTATTTTTCGAATAAAAGAACTTAACATTCTTTCAACTTCTCTACTGTCATTATATATTAAATTGAAATTATCTTCATCAATGTATTTTAAATTGTAAGCTATTTCAATTTGTGTTTGAAATTCAAATAAGAATCCGAGTGATATAGTTAAGAATCGAATATAATCTTTGTTTGTATCTCTGCCAAATCCTTCTGCAATATTACTTGGAATTGAAATAGAACTTCTTCTAATCTGTGAAGTTAAGCTGAAAAGTTCTTCTTTAGGAAAGTTTGAAGTAATCGAATAGCATTTGGTAACTAATACCTTTGCTTTTTGCCAAACTTGTAAATCTCTAAATGTTTTCATTTTCAATAAAAATTTAATATCCAATCTTGTATGCAACTTTAGGGATAAACATTGAAACTTTGTCCCTTAGCGACTTTGTTACTTATTAACTTTTTGCAAACCCATTTTTTTAGCTCGTTTTAGTACAAACTCATATGCTGCTTCATATTCATTTGGGATTTCACCCTCCAAGATGGCTTCTTTTACGGCTTCTTTTAAAACTCCAATTTCACGTGAAGGTTTTAAATCAAAAATTTCCATGATTTCTTCTCCGGAAATTGGAGGTTGGAAATTACGGATGGAGTCTTTTTCTTCAACTTCGACTATTTTTTTACGAACAATTTCGAAGTTTTTATGGTATTTCTTGAACTTTGCGGGGTTTTTAGTAGTAATATCTGCTTCGCAAAGGGTCATTAAACTCTCTACATCTTCCCCGGCATCAAAAACCAATCGTCGCACAGCCGAATCGGTAACAATATCTTGAGCAAGTACAATTGGTCGCGAACTCATTACAACCATTTTTTGAACAAATTTCATTTTTTGGTTCAGTGGCATATGCAGGCGTTCGAACAGTTTTTTGACCATTTTACCGCCTAAGAATTCGTGCCCGTGAAAAGTCCAACCTTGTTTTTTGTTGAATTTTTTAGTGGGTGCTTTTCCAATGTCGTGTAATAATGCTGCCCAGCGTAACCAAACGTCATCAGTATTTGGACAAATATTGTCAACTACTTCCAGTGTATGATAGAAATTGTTTTTGTGGGTTTGGCCTTCAATTTCTTCAACCTGATTCAAAGCAGTTAATTCCGGAATTAAAATATCTAAAAGTCCAGTTTTATACAAATGTAAAAAACCGATAGAAGGTTTGTTGGTAGCCAGAATTTTGTTTAACTCATCAACGATTCTTTCTCCAGAAATGATTTTGATGCGCTCTGCGTTTTTTGAAATTGATAGAAGTGAATTTTCTTCAATATCAAAATTTAATTGAGTCGCAAAACGGATGGCCCGCATCATTCGTAACGGATCGTCAGAATAGGTGATGTCCGGGTCCAATGGTGTTTTTAAGATTTTATTTTGCATATCGGTCAGACCGTCAAAAGGATCTAACAAATCACCATAATTAGATTCATTCAAAGATAAAGCCAAAGCATTGATTGTGAAATCTCTTCTGTTTTGGTCGTCTTCTAATGTTCCGTTTTCCACAATTGGATTGCGGCTGTCACGGGTGTAAGATTCTTTTCGGGCGCCTACAAATTCGATTTCGGTGTCTTCAAAACGTAACATGGCAGTACCGTAATTTTTGAAAACCTGTACTTTTGGTTTTTTTGGAAGTAAATCAGAAACTTTTAGAGCTAATTCAATTCCGCTTCCTACCGCAACAATGTCAATGTCTTTTTTGAAATCACGTCCTAAGATTAAATCTCTTACAAAACCGCCAATAACGTAGCTGTCAACCTGAAGGTCTTGTGAAGCTTGAGAAATAATTTTAAAAATCGGGTGATGTAAGGATTCTTTGTAGTTCATGTAAATTACCGCAGATTCGCAGATTGTTTTATTTTTTTGTTTTAACTATTCGTTTGTATTCTAAAGAAATAGAATTGAAATTTACTAACAAAGCCAATTCATTACCAGATACTTTTAAATAATTCAGGCATTGATTATAATGACTGTTGTTAAAGCAGTCGACAGTTTTAATTTCTAAAATGATAGAGTTGTAAAGTACAAAATCAGCATAAAATTTATGCTTTAATAATGTGTTTTTGTATTTAACTGAATATTCTTTTTCTCTTTCGTATGGGATGTTGTTTTCATTGAATTCAAATTCTAAGGCGTCTTTGTATACGATTTCTGAGAATCCTTTTCCTAGATTTTTATGTACTTCAAATAAAATTCCGATAATTTTATAAGTTTCATCTGTGGATAAATATTCTTCCATTTTATTTAAATTAAATCTGCAAATCTGCGGTGAAAAAAACTATTTTCTTATAATTTTCACTTGCGAATCATTTGTCAGCTTAATAATTGTTGACGGATTCTGGCATACTTTTTCGCGCTGCAAATTTACAACATAGTCCACGCCTTTTATAATTTCAGGGCTAATTTCTTTAAAACTTTTAGGAGTGGGTTGCCCGGAAATATTAGCCGAAGTAGAAACCAAAGGTTTTTTCATTCGTTCCAATAATTTATAACAAAAAGGCTCTTTTACAATTCGAACGCCTAGTGTTTTATCTTCAGCAATAATATTTGGAGCTACATTTCTTGGGTTATCTAAAATTAAGGTTGTTGGTTTTTCAGATAAATCGATAATTTGCCAGGCAACTTCTGGAATGTCTTTAAAAACGTTGTACATCATTCGTTCACCGTTCATTAAAACAATCATACTTTTTGTCTCTTCGCGTTGCTTTAAAGCGTAGATTTTCTTTATAGCTTCAGGATTAGTTGCGTCACAGCCTATTCCCCAAACGGTGTCGGTAGGATAAAGGATGATGCCTCCCTCTTTGATAATCTCAAAGGCTTTGTGTACTTCTTCGTTTAGATTTTCCATTTTTAAGTATTAGAATTGGATATCAAAAAATGTATGCAAAGAAACGAATAAAAATTTTGAAAAGTATAGTTGTTCTGTATTTGAATCGCTATATGATTTTTTACTTTGATTAGAATTTTACTAATTGGTAGTGGAAGGTTTTGAAAATTTCAAACGGTGTTTGACATGAATTTTAAAATATCCTCTAAGTCTGTTGAAGAAAGGGATTCTAAAACCCATACCTTTTTTGATAACATTTATACAAGGTACACATCTTCCACAAGGTTTTTTATTTTTGGGTTTGTGACAAAACCACGTCAGATTCATAATAGCATCCCATTTGTTATCCCTCGTGATATGGAGCATCTCTCTTTTTGATATTTTAGCAACTGGAAACGAAAAATATTGAAACACCGTGTGAGTGTGGTTATATTTTTCTTTATTAGTAGTACTTTCGTAATTCGTTTCTATATAGTTATTCATTAAAAAATAAGTAAGAGAGTTTTTGTTTAAGTTCTTATCGTTACTTATTTCTATGTTGTTTAATTTATGATTCTTGCAAAATTGAGCTAACCAACTGTATTGTTTCCCTAATCTAATAAATGAATTGATATATTTAGAACTTTCAGCTATTTCATTATTGATAGTGATTTCTTCATCTACATACCAAACAGGAAGAATATATTGGTAGGATTCAGGATACAGCTGTTTTATTTTTCCTTTGATTAGTTCAATTCTTTCAAGTTCTACTTTTAGAGATTTTCTGGTTTTATCTATGATGTATATTGGTTGAACCGTTTTTTTTTCGATAAGGATAATTTGTAAAAGTCTAAAGGTCGAATCCCAACCGCTTGTCCAAAGTAAATTGATACTATTCATTTGATTAAGTAAAGCGTTGTTAAAAAAAACAAAAATAATAATTTATGTTATCTCGATTATATGATTTTTTTTGTTGTTTTTAATAAAGCCTGCTTATTCGTAGATGAAAAAAAACTTTTATACAGTTAGGCTAAGTAATTCTATCGTTGAGTTTTATAGGCTATTTAATAGATTTATTGAATTGTTAATTGTATAAAAGACAGTGAATATTGATTTTGAACTGTTGTACTTATTATGAATTGGAAAATATTTTTTGAATAGTTTTTGCTTGATTGACAAATGATTGTGTAAAATATTACAAAAAAAGAATTGTGTTTAAATATGGTTTTGATAAAAGTGGTATATTTGTTAAAAAAATCTTAAGAATAGTTTATGAGATTACTTCAGATAACTGCATCAAGAGGATGGAGGGGACATGAACAAAAAATTATCTATTTGTATGAGGCCTTTAAGGATTTTGGATATGTAGAAGATCAGTGGATTATTTGCCCTAAGGATTCAGAAGTATTTAAAGTTGCTACAGAAAAAAAGATGCAGGTTTTTGGTTATGATATTAAATCAGAATATGATTTAAAATTTGCTAAAGATCTTAAAAAATTTGCTGAAACTAATAAAGCGGATGTGATTTTTATACATAACAGCGAGTCTCATACGCAGGCTGTTTTATCTTCATTGGTTTATGGTTTGAAAGTACCTTTGGTTTTGTGTAGAACACTAATAAAAAGAGTTGATACCAATTTTTTTAGAAAATGGAAATACAATTATAAAGGCATTAAAAAAATTATTTGTGTATCATATCCTGTAGTTGATATTCTTAAATATGCCGTTAAAGACCACAAACGTTTATGTGTAGTTGGGAGTGTGACAGACATAAATAAATTTCCAAAGCAGCATCAAACGGGTTTACTTCATAAAGAATTCAATATTCCTGAAGATTATAAAATAATAGGTAATATTGCTGCTTTTACAGGTTTTAAAGATCATAAAACTTGGGTTAATTCGGTTGCTGAGTTGCATAAAAGAAATGTAAAAGCCAAATATATCCTCGTGGGTGACGGACCTTTGGAGGCAGAAATCAAGAAACAGGTCTCTGATTTAGGTCTTGAGAATGAAATTTATTTTTCAGGATTTAGAAAGGATATTCCTGAAATTTTACCTGAGTTTGATTTGTTTTTGTTTACTTCTAACAATGAACCAACCGGAGGTGTACTTTTAGAGTCATATGCTTGTGGAGTGCCAATTGTAGCTGCAAATGCAGGAGGTATTCCTGAGGTTGTAGTTGATGAAGTTACAGGTTTGCTGGCTGAGGTAGGTAATCCAATCTCATTTGCTGATAAGGTAGAGCAGATGTTGAATGATGCAGATTTACAGAAAAATTGTAAAAAGAATGGTAGAAATTATTTGATTGATAATTTCACCAAAGAAGTGATTGCTAAAAAAATGATTACAGAATTAAAAGAGGTAATACAATAAAATTAATAAATTGAAACTAAAGCAGTTTTTGTCAAGGAAATACAATCAATTTAAGGTTATTTTATTGAGTAAGTATTCTAAGGATGATATTCCGGTAATTAGAGCTAAGTATTTTTATAAAAATCAAACAGCTTTGAACTTAGATAATCCAAAAGAATTCATGGAGAAAATCCAATGGTTGAAACTGTTCCATTATAAAGAAGAGTATTCCAAGTTTGTAGATAAGATTGATGTTCGTTCTTATGTTGAAAGAAAAATAGGGAAGCAGTATTTAAATGAAATTATAGGAATATATGATTCAGTTGATGAAATTGATTTTCAAAATTTACCTAATCAATATGTAGCAAAAGGAACACATGGGTCGGGTTACAATATTATAGTTAAAGATAATTCTGTTGTTGAAATAGACAATATAAAGAGAAAATTAAAGTCTTATCTTAAAGGGAATTATTATTATAGAAACCGAGAGTTGGTTTATAAAAATATCAACCCCAGAATATTAATTGAAAAGTATATTTCAGATACTGAAGATTCTGGGATAATTGATTATAAGTTTTATTGTTTTCATGGTCAGCCCAAATATATTCTAGTAAAAAGGAATGAAAACGGAATTGAAAAAAAAGCATTTTATGATTTGCAATGGAACAGAGTTTTTTGCAATAAAAATCCAAGTAATTTTATTGATTTTCAAATTCAAAAACCTGTAAATTTCGATAAAATGTTAGAATTAGCTGCAGTTTTATCAAAAGAGTTTATTTTTATTCGTGTCGATTTATATTCGGTGGTAAATAGTATTATTTTTGGGGAACTAACTTTTTTTCCAGGTGGAGGTAATAGAAGATTACCAATTGATTATTTAAATCAGGAAATGGGAGATTTAATCAATTTACCCATTTTGGAATAAATTTTCATATATCCTTTAATTCTGTTTAAAGTTGGTATTCTGTAACCAAGCCCTTTTTTTATAACTGCAATGCAAGGGACACATTTTCCACAAGGTGTATTGTTTTTTGGTTTATGACAAAACCAAGTCATTTGCATTATGGCTTCCCAGTTATATTTCTTAGCTAGGATATGCATTTCTGATTTAGATAAGGAATAGATAGGAAAAGAAAAATACTTAAATAGAGTGTCTAATTTAGTATACAATTCTTTGTTGTTTGAATCCTTATAATTTGTCAGGATGTAATTTACAGTTAAAAAATGTGTGAATGACAAGGAGTCAGTGTTTTTATCGATGCCAATTTCTACATTTTCAAGATTGCTATTGTTGCAAAATTGTGCCAACCAGCTGTATTGACTACCCATTCTTACATTAGCATTGATGTAGTCTGTACTAGTTGTTATTTCTTTACTAATATTGATTTCTTCTTTTTCGATTAACCAAATTGGTTGTATTAGTTGGTAAGCTGTGGGGAATTCAGTCTTTATTTTATTCTTTATATTTTCAATTGCATTCAGTTCATTACTTAAAGATTTTCTGTTTTTGTCAATAATATATATAGGTTGTACGGTCTTTTTTTCAATAAAAATTATTTGTAAGAGCCTAAACGTCGAATCCCAACCGCTGGTCCAAAGTAATAAAATGGGTTTTTGCATATTAAATAGATATTTTTAGCAAAGTAAAATGATTGTTATTTGTTCAAGAGTATTTTAAATCGACCTTTTATTCGGTTGATTTTTGGTATTCTAAAACCTAATCCCTTTTTGATAACGGTAATACAAGGAACACATTGTCCGCAAGCTTTGTTTTTTTTAGGTTTATGACAAAACCAGGTTAGATTCATTATTTCTTCCCAATGAACATTTTTTTTGATTACCATAATCATTTCTTTTTTAGAAATGTCGATAAGAGGAAATGAGTAATATTTGAAAACTGTATTAAGGTTGTTGTAAAGTTCTTTGTTAGTGGGGTTTACAGGATTTATATTTATATAATTTTTTACGAGGAATTGCGTGAATGATTGAGGGTTTTCATTTTTCTCAATACTCATTTCAATGTTTTTTAGATTATGAGTGTGACAATATTGAGAAATCCATTCATGTTGACTTCCCATTTTTGTTAATGCTTTTATAATCAGAGAGCTGTTTTTGATTTCTTCACAAATATTAGAATCTTTATTTATATATCTAACAGGGAGGATTCTAGAATAAGCTTCCTGGTCTAATGATTGAATTTTGTTGGATATATTTTCAATGGTTTCCAATTCTTTATTCAGAGATTTTCTGTTTTTATCTAAAATGTATATTGGCTGTACTGTTTTTTTTTCGATAAAAATGATTTGCAATAGCCTAAATGTAGAGTCCCAGCCTCCGGTCCAAAGTAAATTAGATGCAGCCATTTGTTAGTATTAGATATTGTTATAGAAAAAAGTATGAATTCTATTTGATTTTATAAATTCCTAATTTACGTTTAATGACTTTGCTGAATAAAACCATTTTAACATACAGAAAGTTTTTTAAACTTAAAAACCACCATTCTCTAAAAGGAGTAAGTTTGTTAGTTAGTTGCTGGTTAATTTGGTTTGATAAAATAAATTCGTTGTTGAGTTCCTCCCATTTTATATTACCGTAGCCATCAAATTCATTTACTTTATTTTTTTCATGGATGATTGATAGCCAAAGTCTTTTGTTTGTAATTTGCGTAATGCGGGTTTCTTTTTTCCACATATTATGATCGCTAAACCAAACCGTTTTCGGGTTTGTGTTTTTTTCAATCAAACTTATGAAAGGATTAAAGATATGCTCTTTTTTGCCTAATATAAAGTTAGGTTTAACCTGTAAAGTATATCCATTAATGATGTCGATAGCCTGATATTCCTGAGAAGAAAATTGTTTTTGAACTTCGTCAATGAAATATTTACTAATACTGTCATCATTGTCGATTCGGGAAGTGATTAAGTGTGTTTTTTCTTTACTATTTGTTCCTATATACTTTTGAATTTCATCATAAAACACGGGCATTCCATCAATGAAGAAAGTCTTAATGTTTGGGTAATTATTAGTTAGTGTAGTTATGCGTTCCTTAAATTTTTGATTTGTAGTGATGTCAAAAAACAATAGCCATTCAAAGTTTTGGTTTTCTTGAGCTGTTACTGATGGAAAGCAAAAATTTTCAAATAACCACATTCTGTCTTCCATCCAGTCATCTGTTAGTAAGGATTCGTTGTTTTTAGTAACATCCCATTTTGGGTTTCTAAGATTGAAGCGGGTTATAAGATAGTGGTCAAACATTGGGTATCGTATTATTTGGCGTAAAAATAAAGTAAATATATTAAAAAGGTTAATTTTGCAGGACTAATTAAACAGTACATGAAAATCGAATTCAGTTCACATTTCTTAGATAAGAAAGAAGAAATTCTTAAATATATTAATGATTTTAATAAACAGGGTACTGTTTTATATGGCGGAACAAGGAATTTGATTAAAACCTTTGATGTTTCTGATGGCTTGGTTATTAATGTAAAAGCATTTAAAATTCCGAAATTTTTTAATCAGTTTGTATATGCTTATATCCGGAAGTCAAAGGCAAGAAGATCTTTTGAAAATGCAAATTATTTAATAAACCATGGTTTTTGTACCCCTAAACCAATAGCTTTTATTGAAGAGAAAAATTGGTTTGGTTTACAAAAAAGTTACTATATCAGTGAACAATTGGAGATGGATTTGATGTTTAGAGGTCTTACCACAAATACAGATTATCCTGGGTTTGATAAAATTCTAAAAGCATTTGCCCAATTTTCTTATCGATTGCACGAAAAAGGAATTGAATTTATTGATAATACTTCCGGAAATACATTAATTAAAAAAGGAGAAGATGGGCGATATGAATTTTATTTAGTCGATTTGAACCGAATGAATTTTCATCAAAACATGTCTTTTGAACTTCGAATGACGAATATGGCAAAATTAACGTCTAATGAAAAAGTTCTTAAAATTATTTGTGCTGAATATGCAAAACTAATTCATAAAGAGGAACATTTAGTCTATGAAACTCTTAAACAAAAAGCAGATAACTTTCAGTATAGTTTTCATAAAAGAAGGGAGCTAAAGAATAAAATTCTTTTTTGGAGAAAGAAGAAAAAACTGTAGTATTTATTAAATAGGTATAAAGTTTAAAAACTATTACCTTTGTTTCTAAAAATGATCCTAAAATAATATGAAAATATCAGTTGTAGTCAGTACTTATAATGCTGAAGAATGGTTAGAAAAAGTCCTAATAGGATATAGTGTTCAAACATATAAGGATTTTGAAGTAATCATTGCTGATGACGGATCCCGTCAATCTACAAAAGAATTAATTGATAAATATGCCGCAAAATATCCGGTTCCTTTACGTCATTTATGGCATGAAGATAAAGGCTATCGTCGTCAGGAAATATTAAATGTAGCTATTGTTGAAGCTTCATATGAGTATATAATCATGACCGATGGTGATTGTATTCCACGTAAAGATTTTGTTGAAATTCATGCTAAGGAGGCGCAAAAAGGGAAATTTTTATCAGGAGGTTATTGTAAATTACCAATGTCAACCAGTAAGCATATTACCGAGGATGATATTCTGTCAGGGAAATGTTTTAATATAAAATGGCTTAAAAGCATTGATAAATTAGGGTTTTCTAATGTTTTGAAGTTGGGTTCAGGTACAATTTCAGCTAAAGCATTAGATTTTTTCTCGCCTACCACGCCTTCTTTTAATAACTGTAATTCTTCAGCTTTTAAAGAAGATATGATTGCTGTTAATGGTTATGATGAGCGAATGAAGTATGGTGGTCCAGATCGTGAATTTGGGGAACGACTTGAAAATGCAGGTATCAAAGGAAAACAAATCCGTCATAAAGCTATAGTTTTACATCTTGATCATGCCAGAGGATATAAAACCCCAGAGTCGCTAGCGGCAAACTTAGCTATTAGAAAAGAAGTTAGAGATAAAAAAATCAAATGGACTCCATTTGGAATTAAAAAATAAGAAGTATTAACATAATGAGAATATTAGTAACCGGAGCTGCAGGATTTATAGCATCACATTTGTGTGAAAAACTACATTCTTTAGGCCATGAAGTAGTAGGGATTGATAATATTAATGATTACTATGATATTAATTTAAAGGAGTTGAATGCGACTGATTTGGCAAATAAAGGGATTCATATCTTTAGGTTAGATTTAAATGATAACCTAAAAGAAGTTTTTGAAAAACCTTATGATTATGTATATCATTTAGCAGCTCAACCAGGAATCTCAGCGACGACATCTTTAGAAGAATATGTAAATAATAATATTTATGCTACCCAAAATCTGTTGGATGCAGTATTAGAATATAATTCTCAATTAAAATCATTCATTAATATCGCAACTTCATCGGTTTATGGTATTGAAGCGACAGTAAATGAAGAGGTTCCTGCAAAGCCAGTTTCTTTTTACGGATCTACTAAATTAGCCGCTGAACAATTGGCACTTGGACTTCAGCGTACAGGGAAACTTAAAGTTTGTTCGATTCGTTTGTATTCAGTTTATGGACCAAGAGAACGTCCGGAGAAATTATATACAAAGTTAATTGATAACCTTTATTATGATAAGCCTTTTCCTTTATTTGAAGGAAGTATTAAGCATGAGAGAAGTTTTACTTATGTAGGAGATATCGTAGATGGGCTTGCGGCCATTATAGGTAAGGAAGATAAAATCAATGGCGAAATTATCAATTTGGGTACTGATGAAGTTAATACTACTGCTGAAGGTATTAAGGCTGTGGAGGAAATTATGAACAAACAATTAATTATAGATCATCAGCCACCACGAAAAGGAGACCAACAGCGCACAGCTGCTGTTATCGATAAAGCACGTCAATTGTTAGGATACGAACCTAAAGTAAGCTTGAAGCAAGGCTTGCAAGAACAGGTAAACTGGTACTTGGAGAAGTTTACGAAGTAATTAATTTTATAAAATCTAATAATGACGCCTGGTATAAATCAGGCGTTATTTTTTTATACAATTCTAAGGCTTGTTTTTTAAAATGCTTTGCATGTTTACCGTTATAGATTTCGGGATGATAATCGTTTAAGTGTATAGCTATATGTTTTTTATCATCAGTAAGCATATTCCAGGAGGATTTGTTTATCCAAGGTGAAAAAATGGTAAATGTAGGTATGTTGAGTGCCTTAGCCATATTTACAGCTCCGCCTTCGTTTCCTATCATGGCATCACATTGGGATAGTACAGCGAGAAATCCGCGTAATCCTTTGGTATAAAAATCCATGACAATTTGTTTTTGAGTTTCAGGTTGACAGCTATTATAAATAGCCTTAGCTTCTTTTTCCTGATGAGGCATGAAATTAAATAAAAGTTGTATCTGATTGTTGGCTGAAGCAATGTTGTCCAGTGTTTGCGCCATTTGATTTTCGGGAAGACTTTTGTTGTTTCCGCTGCCAAGAACACTAATCATAAAGATAGGTTTTGTAACATCCAGTTTGGCTTCTATACTTTGTTTTGCTAATGTGATTTCGGTATTAGTTAGATATATTTTAGGGAATATTACGGCAACAGGAGATTTTATCAAACTTTCAGCTAATTGTAAACGATGAAAGATAGCAGAACCTTCAATGTTTTTTTTAGGTATGATTGTATTGGAAAACAGAAGTTTTGTATACCATTTCTTAAATCCAATTCTATGTTTTGCACCACTGAAATATGCAGGTAAAACACTTTCCCATTTTCCATAAGCGTCAATTGCAGCATCGTAATTTTCTTTGGATAATGATTTTCCGAAAGCAATCAACTTCAGGAAACCTTTGTGTTTTTTAGGTTCAAAAAGAATTACTTTATCTATACAAGGATTGTTTTCAACTACGGCCAATGTATTGGGGTGAATCATATAATGAACTTCCCAGTCAGGATGTTTTAGTTTTATGGCTTCGCAAATTACGGTGCTAGCCAATACATCTCCGATCATTTTTTGTTGAATTACAAGAATCTTCATATAGAAAATAGTATTGTTTTGAGTATTGCAAATTGAAATAAAAAATTCCAAATTCCAATAGATGAAATTGGAACTTGGAATTTATAAATATTTGATATTTAAAATTATACTGCTACGTCATACTCTCTTAACGCATTGTTTAGAGAAGTTTTTAAATCTGTAGATGGTTTACGAGTACCAATGATTAAAGCACAAGGAACCTGATATTCACCAGCAGCGAATTTTTTAGTATAACTTCCAGGAATAACTACTGAACGAGCAGGAACAAAACCTTTCATTTCAACTGGTTCTTCACCTGTGATATCAATAATTTTTGTAGAAGCAGTCAAACATACGTTAGCTCCAAGAACAGCTTCTTTACCCACGTGTACTCCTTCAACTACAATACAACGAGAACCGATAAATGCGCCGTCTTCAATGATTACAGGAGCGGCTTGTAACGGCTCTAATACACCACCAATTCCAACACCACCACTCAAGTGAACGTCTTTACCAATTTGAGCACAACTACCTACAGTTGCCCAAGTATCCACCATTGTTCCGGCATCAACATAAGCACCAATGTTTACATAACTAGGCATCATGATTACTCCACTTGAAATGAATGAACCGTAACGAGCAGAAGCTCCAGGAACTACACGTACTCCTTTTTCAGCATAGTCTTTTTTCAATTCCATTTTGTCATGGTATTCAAAAATTCCAGCTTCCCAAGTTTCCATTTTTTGAATAGGGAAGTACATTACTACAGCTTTCTTAACCCATTCGTTTACTTGCCAAGAGCCTGTGCTGAGCGAAGTCGAAGTATCACCTTTTGGTTCAGCAACACGTAATTTTCCTGAATCTAATAATTCGATTACTTCTCTAATAGCATTAGTTGTAGTTTCTTCCTGCAACAAAGCTCTGTTTTCCCAAGCTTGCTCTATAATTGTTTGTAAATTGCTCATGTTTATTAAATTTTTGGCAAATATAGGCTTTTTAACTAAAAGCTAAAAGTGAAAATTTTCCGAATACTACGTTTTTTAGGAGTATCACTTTTGGAAACTTTATTCTTTATCTTTGCAAAAAAAAAGATAATAATGGCTAGAATACTTTGTATTGATTATGGGCAAAAACGTACCGGAATAGCTGTTACAGACGAAATGCAAATCATTGCATCGGGACTAACTACGATTCCTAGTGCTACAGCTATTGATTTTTTGAAAGATTATTTTTCAAAAGAAAAAGTAGAGCTGGTACTTATAGGTGAGCCTAAACAAATGAATGGAGAACCTTCTCAAAGTGCTTCTATTATTAAGGGGTTTGTTACGCATTTTACTAATCACTTTCCGGATATGAAAGTGCTTCGTGTAGATGAACGATTTACTTCAAAAATGGCATTCCAAACCATGATTGATAGTGGACTGAAAAAAAAACAGCGTCAAAACAAAGCGCTTATAGATGAAATTTCAGCAACCATTATGTTACAAGATTATTTATCAAGTAAAATGTTTTAATAATTCTTTGTTAAAACAGTAAATCTTAGTGATAAATGTAACTTTTTAAGTCCAAATCACTCTTTTAATTACAAGAATATTAAAGTATCTTTGCGCTTTAATAAAAATATAATTATGTCTGATACAACCATACGTTCAAATAGTGATGTAGTTCTTATTGGAGCTGGGATTATGAGTGCCACTATAGGTTTAATTTTAAAGGAATTACAGCCTGATATTACCATTGATATTTACGAAAGATTAGATAGTGCAGCTGCTGAAAGTTCTGATGCATGGAATAATGCAGGGACGGGGCATTCTGCTTTTTGCGAGTTGAATTATACGCCGGAAGGTAAAGACGGAAGTATCGATCCTAAAAAAGCAATTAGTATTGCTGAATCGTTTGAGGTTTCGCGTCAGTTTTGGGCTTATTTGGTAGAAGAGGGAAAAGTATCTTCGCCAGAAAATTTTATTAAAAGAATTCCGCATATCAGTTTTGTATGGGGAGATAAAAATGTAAAATACCTTAAAAAACGTTTTGAAGCTTTACAGGCTAATCCTCTTTTTAAAGAAATGGAATTCAGTACCGATTTTACAGAATTAAATTCTTGGATGCCTTTAGTGATGGAAGGAAGAAAGCCGTCAGAAAAAGTTGCAGGAACAAATATGGCAATTGGTACAGATGTTAACTTTGGTGAATTGACCAGAAACATGTTTCAATATTTGGCCAAAATGGACGGAGTTAATATGCATTTTGGTTATGAGGTTAAGAAATTAAGACAACGTGAAGATAAATCTTGGAGAATTAAAATCGAAAATTTAGCTGACGGGCATATCAGAAAAGCTTATACTAAATTTGTTTTCATTGGCGCTGGAGGTGGTTCTTTGCCTTTGTTAAAGAAAGCTGGTATTCCTGAAGGAAAAGGATTTGGTGGTTTTCCAGTGAGTGGTCAATGGTTAAAATGTACTAATCCTGAGGTTATTGCTCAACACGAGTCAAAAGTTTATGGTAAGGCAAGTGTAGGTGCACCACCAATGTCTGTTCCACATATTGATTCGCGTATGATAAATGGCGAAAAACAATTGTTGTTTGGACCATTTGCAGGATTCTCAACTCGTTTCTTAAAAAATGGAAAGTATTCTGATTTACCAAAATCAATTAAATTAGATAATATTGTGCCAATGGTTATGGCAGGTTATAAAAATATTCCATTGACAAAATATCTTATTGAACAAGTGCGTCAATCACCAGCTGACAGAATTAAAGCTTTGAGAGAATATGTTCCTGGAGCTAAATCTAAAGACTGGGTTTTAGAGCGTGCTGGACAACGTGTTCAAGTAATTAAGAAAGATGAGAAAGAAGGAGGGAAGTTAGAGTTTGGTACAGAAGTGATTACTTCAGAAGATGGAACTTTATCTGCCTTACTAGGGGCGTCACCTGGAGCTTCTACAGCGGTTTCTGTTATGATTGATGTAATAAGCAGATGCTATAAAGAAGAGATGAAAACTCCTGAATGGCAGTCAAAATTCAAAAAAATGATACCTTCTTACGGACAAAAATTAAATGAAAACCCTGAGTTGTTGAATGAAGTTAGAGAGCATACAGCTACTGTGTTGAAGTTGAATTAATATTTATTAATTGATGAAATATATAAGAAATCCCAACATTATTGTTGGGATTCTTTTTTTACAGCCGTTAACAACTGTGTGGTTTTGAGAATGTTCTCGGATAAGTTGGTCATCCATATTAATTGTTCAATCACTAATTGGGCTTCCTGCATTTTGATTTGATAAGCCTCTTGATCAATAAATTGTATTTGTTGTAATTCTTTAGCTCTAATGTTTTTTAATTCTGTCAAACGTTGGTCTAAATCTTCATTCGATGTTATAGCCTCAGAATCTGGGTTAGGATTTTTTAATAAATTCATCGCTAATTCCAAATTAGCAATCACTTTGTTAACGACTACATTGAAAGCTTTTGAAGCCTCGGTTGTTTTATGAGACTGAATGTAAGTGCCTAATGATGCAAGTGATGATAATAAAGAATGATTGAGTACTGTTAATTTATAGGTCTGAGGGAGTTTGTTTTGTTTTGATTTAGGTTCTTGAAGCATTCTCTGAAATGAAGCCATTAAATTTCCTATTTCGATAAAAGCCTGTTTTCGGGCAAGTCGGTATTCGGTTGAAACATCTATTTTTTCTTTATACATAATCGAAATTTCATTCAAGTAATTACGATTAGCCTCTATTGCTTTTTCGATATAGCTAGGAAGGCTTAAGAATTCCCATGAAGGCCATAGGAAATAATTGGCTAATAAACATAAACAAGCTCCCACGATCGTGTCTAGAATTCGGTATTCGATAACATTTCCATTATCAGGAGAGAGAATTCCGTAAATTAAAACTACATAAATGGTTATAAACGTAGAACCAATTTTATAATTGGTTGGGTTGAATGAAAAACCTAGGAGCATCGCAATAATTGCCATGGTACTAATAAGATAAGAATCATGTATCACAAAGAGAATCCCAAAAGCAATAACACCACCAACTAAAGTTCCTATAATACGGTGATAAGTACGTTCGTTAGTGATTCCAAATCCTTGTTTCATTATAACCACAATGGTTAGTATTATCCAGTATACATTTTCTAAAGGAAGTACTTTACCTATCATATAACCTAATAATATAGTTATGGTAATTCTTAGAGAATGTCTAAAAACACTTGAATTGAAACTGAGGTTTTCTACAAAAGTACTTAAGGGATAATATTGAGGTTGGATAAACTTTTCGATGTCTTTGTCTCGTCCTTTTATTAAATCTTTTGTATTAATGTTGTCTGAATAGGCACGTTCTAGGGTGATGATTTTTTCAACCTGCTTTTCGGCATAATGCAACATAGTGATGAGCATTAAAACTTCTTCTGAAGAGGACTCGTTTTGAATGTCTTTTTTGTAATTGGTTATTGCTAATTCAAATTGATGTAAGTCTTCAATTAAATTGCGTTTGGATTCATAAGGTTTGTGTTCTTCGATGCTTTTGGACAAGGCTTTCATAACTTTGGCTAAATTGTAAGCCAAATTTTGATAGGTCTCCAATGCTTTTGGATAGCCATCAAACTTTTGATGAAATTTATTGTGATCAAAAGAGGTGGCAATTGCTAATTCCATAATTTCCACCAAAGAAATAAAACTCAGTAACATTTTTCGATTTTGTCCTGAAGAACCTGATTTTGTTCGGTTTGTGATAAGGACTTCTCTAATGTTTTCGTGTAAAACGTTTAGTTGAACCTGAAGGTGTAATTGTTTTTTGGTAATCGATTTTCTGTTCGAATTCAATTCCCATAAATCACCACGTAATTTTAAATATTTAGCCGTAAGTCGTATACATTCGGCTAATTGTAATTCGATGTAACGATTGGGTTTGATATGAAAAAAAATGATGGATATAACAGTATAAAATAAACCTCCTGCTAACAAAAGACCTGAGTAACGTAACATTTCCCAGCCTGTGTTTAAATGTGCAAAAGCAAGGGAAAGTGATAATAAAGCCGAGAAAGAAACCATTGTAGCCCGTTGACCATAGATCAAAATCATGGAAACACAAAAGATAAGCGTAACTAAAACAGGATAAAATAGCCAAGGAATTGGATGGCAAAGATTAATGATTAAGTTGACACCAGCAATAATAAATGAAGTGGTTATTAATCCTTTGATTTTATGTTTAAGATTACTGGGAATATCACTGGGAAAGGTGAAGAATGCTCCTAAAGCAATGGTAAAACCAATAGCGAAATTATCCAAATAAGAAAAAAATAATACGGGAGAAACAGCGGCAATTGTTACTTTTAAAGCATTAGCGAATTCAGTACTCGAAATAAATTTCTGAATTTTAGGAATCATAAATTTCTAGGATTATGCACAAAGGTATGAATTGTGAGATTTATCAATGGGATAAATTAAGATTGTTTTAGGATTTAATTTTTAAATACTATTTAACTTTATTCCTTTTAAGCATTGTCAAAATTTACTATTTTTGGCAATCCTAAATTTAGGGTACATACCTTGATAAAGGTTGATAATATTTAATACAACAACAATGATTTTACCAATTGTAGGATATGGTGATCCGGTTTTAAGAAAAGTAGGGACAGATATCACTCCTGAATATCCTAATTTGAAAGAAACGATCGCTAATATGTACGAGACTATGTATAATGCTTCGGGTGTAGGACTTGCAGCACCACAAGTAGGTCTTGCGATACGTTTATTTGTTATAGATGCTACACCTTTTAGTGACGATGAAGATTTAAAAGCAGATGAACAAAATCAATTAAAAGGATTCAAACGTACTTTTATTAATGCTAAAATCATTAAAGAAGATGGTGAAGAATGGGCTTTTAATGAAGGTTGTTTGAGTATTCCTGATGTTCGCGAGGATGTTTACCGTAAAGAAAGAGTTACTATCGAATATTGTGAAGAAGATTTTGTAATGAAAACCGAAGTTTTTGATGGACTAATTGCGCGTGTCATTCAGCATGAATACGATCATATTGAAGGGATTTTATTCACAGATAAAATTTCATCTCTTAAAAAAAGATTGATTAAAGGGAAGCTAAAAAACATCATGGAAGGAAAGACTTTCCAAGAGTACAGAATGCGTTTCTTTGGAAAAAAAGGTAGATAAAACTTTTAAAAAAGGCTGTTTTTGGTATTGTTTTTGACCAATAAGAGCAGTGAAAAATAAAATTGAATTCTTAATAATAATTTAAAAAGCATGAATTTAGAAAAAATATTAGCGATCTCTGGAAAACCAGGTTTATATGTTTTAAAAGTACAAACACGTACAGGTTTTGTAGCAGAATCATTGGTAGATGGAAAAAAAATCACAGTAAATTTAAAAAGCAATGTGAGTTTATTATCTGAGATTTCAGTTTACACTTACGAAGGTGAAAAACCATTGAAAGAAGTAATGAGCGCTATTGCTGCTAAAGAAAATAACGGAGCAGCTATTTCACATAAAGAAGACAATGCAACTCTGGCTGCTTATTTCAAAGAAATTTTGCCAAACTATGATGAAGAGAGAGTTTATGCTTCAGATATTAAGAAAATTTTAAACTGGTACAACACTTTGCAGGCTAAAGGTTTAGTTGTTGAAGAAGTTCCGGTAGAAGAAGTAGAAGAAGTAGTGGAAGCTGCTGCTGCTGAAGAAGCCGCAGTTGAAAAACCAAAAAAAACTAAAAAAGTAACAGAATAATTGATTCTGTATTTTTTATAATAATCCTGTGTTCCAATTCTTTTAGGACACAGGATTTCTTATTTTTACATCAAAACAAAGTGCAATGACCGCTAGACAAACACAATTACAGGCTTTTGAAAGATTATTAGATATCATGGACGATTTGCGTGAAAAATGTCCTTGGGATAAAAAGCAAACATTACAAACGCTGAGACATCTCACTATTGAAGAAACCTACGAATTAGGAGATGCTATTTTAGATAATGATTTGAATGAAGTCAAAAAAGAATTGGGAGATTTGTTATTGCATATTGTTTTCTATGCTAAAATAGGAAGTGAAACAAAGGATTTTGATATCGCTGATGTGTGTAACGAAATTTGTGAAAAACTGATTCACCGTCATCCGCATATTTATGGTGATGTTGAGGTAAAAGACGAAGAAGAGGTCAAACAAAACTGGGAGAAATTAAAACTCAAAGAAGGTAAAAAATCAGTATTGGAAGGTGTTCCAAGAAGTTTGCCGGCATTGGTCAAAGCGAGCCGCATTCAGGATAAGGTAAAAGGAGTTGGTTTTGACTGGGAAGAACCGTATCAGGTTTGGGATAAGGTGCAGGAAGAATTACAGGAACTACAAGTTGAGGTCGCTTCAGCTAATCAAGATAAAATAGAAGCCGAATTTGGAGATGTATTGTTCTCGATGATTAATTATGCCCGTTTCTTAAAAGTGAACCCGGAAGATGCTTTAGAACGAACTAATAAAAAATTCATCAAACGCTTTCAATATTTGGAGAGTAAGGCTGAAGCTTTGGGGAAATCCCTAAAAGATATGACTTTAGCAGAGATGGATGTTTTTTGGGAAGAGGCTAAAAAAATGTAATGATTTATAGTAAGCCAATTGCCTTTGTAAAAGGTCAATTGGCTTATCTCTTTAGTTTAATAATCTATCTATTCTAAAAGTAATCTATTGCACTTTAGTGATTGCATAAACTTCTTTTAGAGCTTGTGAATCGGCAACCTTTTGTAATGCAATGATATAAGAAGCAATACGTGGAGTTACTTTGTGTATTTCAGCGGTTTTAAAAACTAACTGGAAACTTTTCTTTAAAATGTTTTCTAGCTGCTTGTTGACTAAATCGTAGCTCCAACTTTCTACCAGTGAATTTTGAAGCCATTCAAAATAGGAAACAGTAACTCCACCTGCATTAGCTAATATATCAGGAACAACTAAGACATTGTTCTTTTGTAAAATAGCATCTGCATCCGATGAGACAGGGCCGTTTGCTCCCTCAACTATTATTTTAGCACGAACAGAACTAGCGTTTGTTCTCGTTATTACATCTTCAGTTGCTGCAGGAATCAAAACATCAACATCTAGAAATAGTAATTCTTCATGTGTTATGTTTGATGCCTTTTGATATCCTTTGATACTTTTATTATTTAGATTGTAATATAATATCAATTCGGGAATATTAATCCCTTCAGGATTATATAACGCTACTGAAATATCACTTACTGCGATTATTTTTAATCCTTTTTCGTGTAGAAATAAAGCAGAATGTAGCCCTACATTTCCAAATCCCTGTACAGCAACTGATGTGTTTTCTGGAATTAATTTTAATTTTTTTAAAGCTAATAAAGTAATAATACTCACTCCTTTTCCTGTAGCTTCAACCCGTCCTAAAGATCCTCCGGCATTTAAATGTTTTCCTGTTACTACTCCCGGAACGGTTTTACCATGAAGAAGCGAAAATTCATCCATTAACCATCCCATTTCATCCGGACCGGTTCCTAAATCTGGTGCAGGAACATCTTTGGAAGGACCAAAAATATCAGATAAGCTTTTAGTATATGCCCTTGTTATTTTTTCAAGTTCTACTTTAGAATATTGTTTTGGATCACAAATAATTCCTCCTTTGGCACCACCAAAAGGAATTCCGGTTACAGCTGATTTCCATGTCATCCAAGCTGCCAGAGCTTTTACTTCTTCCAAATTTACGCCATTATCATAGCGGATTCCACCCTTAGAAGGTCCTAAAGCTGTGTTGTGTATAATTCGATAACCTTCAAAATTTTCGGATTTACCATTGTCTAAAACTATTGAAAAATTAACAACTATTTGTTTTTCTGGTCGTTGTAATTTTTGTCTGATGGTTTCATCTAATTTTAAAATATCTGCAGCGATATTAAATCTATCAATCATTGATTCAAAAGGGTTTTGTTTTATAATTTCTGTGCTCATTTTTTTCTGTAATTAATTTTTATCGGATTGTTTGTAAAATTTTTGCATAAAAAAAGCTCGATTGAATAGTTACAACTGAGCTTCATTTTTTTATAATAAATCTAGGTAACTCACTTAGGAATTTTCATTTTGCAGTTTTGCATCATCATTTTGTTATTATTTGTTTTCATTCGTTTGGGTTTAAAAGTTTAAAAACGGCCTTTCATGATTAAATGAAAGGCCTAAAAAAAAATTAACTTAATCTCATTGTTAAGACACATTTTTATCGAAAAACAAGTATACTTTTCCTTCGTAAAAATCGACTCTTAGTTAGATGACCTTTATTGTTGATGCAAACCTACAAAAAATAATTTTATAAATCCTATAGGATTAGTCGAATTTATCAAAAAAATATTTTAATGTGCTTGTTTTCAGTTGATTGTATTGTGTTTTTTTTTGTACAATGTTGTGTGAACCCCAAAAGAATGTGTTTTTATGATTTAGCCGGAGTATTTCTATTTAATTTAGACCGTTGTTTTACTTTCACAATTCAATTTTTAAAGACAATGAGGGGTGTTTTATTACGAACTCATTGTTTATGGGTAAAAGAATATTTTGTTGGTTCATTGTAATACTCAGGGCCATTTTTTTGTTTTTTGCTGCACTTATAAAGCAGGGAATACTAGCAAGAGCAACGACACCTCCGCCAATTGCAATATAAACTCCTGTAAAATCAAAATCAAATCCGGAGCCATAAGAGGTAGTGTTGGAGTTTCTCAATTGAACTAAACCTCCTACAGCTCCCAATCCTAATCCCGTACCTAGAATAATCCAACCCGTTCTTTTTTGTTTTTTACTTTTTTCTAAATAATTTTCTTTAGTGAATGAAGGGTTTTGGGTTTGGCTAAAAATGTTGGTAACAAATAAAAGTGTTAGCATGTAAAGTAATACTGTTTTCATGACCTTAAGTGTAAGTGCCTACTCTTTCAATATGCAGTTTTTGGCTACTCTGGTATTTTTAAGTTAAATACATACTTAAATTAATAAAAATAATTGATAAGTGTTTGTTATTGTGTTGTTTGAGTTGTTTTTTATTCGTTTTTTATCGATTATGTACGAATAGTTTAGTGTAAATTCACATACTTTTTTTGTCTTTGAAAGTGTTCCATTTTAGGAAGAAAACCAACATTCATTACAGATTCTTAACTTAAGACAAAGTTTTTTCTGATGAAGTTCTTGTTAAATTTTTGGTTATGCTCCAAATTAGTTTTAGTACCGCTAATCATTGAGAAACAAATTCGTTTTATGAATAATGCAGTAAACATAACTGCTTTTTTTATTTAAAAAATAATAATTGTTCCTATTTGTTGATTCTATAAGGAGAGGCAGAATGTTGTTTTTAATACTTTGCAGCAGATAGACTTTTTTAATTGTTAAAAATTAGTTTCGTCTTGCAGACCTTGCAGAATAAGGTATTATTTTAGTTTTTGAAATCGGTTCAAGTGAGCTGGATCGCCTTAAATCACTATCGTCGGATAAGGAGATTTTCTGTTAAGTTTTTTTATCTAATAATTCCAATACAGCATAATGAAAAAAATTAGTGTTCTTATATTCGTTTTTACAATTTTTCCTTTTTTGGCATTTAGCCAAATCAAAAACAGAACTTTTTTACCCCAATATCATCGCTTATTGAAAGAAGCTTTAGAGAAATCTGGAGAACGCAAAGATTCTTTACGCTATTTTTTAAATACAGTTCCCAAACAGCAATATGAAGCAGCTTCTTTTCTAATTGCTTTTATGCCTGAAAGAGATTTAAAAACATTAACAATACCTTATATCAAAGATCAACTGGAAGGTGCTTTCAAGGCAAGGAGGGATTTTTCGTGGTGTGCACAATTACCTGATTCCATTTTTTACAATGAAGTTTTACCGTATTATTGTTTTGATGAAAAAAGGGATAACTGGAGAAATGATTTTTATTTGAAATTTGCACCTCTTGTTAAAGATTGTAAAGACATTCGTCAGGCAATAAAGGCCGTAAACAGTAATGCGAGGAAAATTTTGGCTGTTGATTACAATGTCAATCGCAGTATTGTAAATATAAGTCCTTTTCAATCTATAGAAGAAAAAATGGCAACTTGTACCGGACTTTCTTTTCTTTTAGTTGATGCCTTTAGATCCGTAGGAATTCCTGCCCGAATGGCCGGTACTCCCATGTGGACGAATATGAAAGGAAATCACAGTTGGGTAGAAGTATGGGTTGATGGTCAATGGTATTTTACAGAATATTATTTTGAAGATTTAAACAAAGCTTGGTTTGTAGCTGATGCCGGCCGTGCCGATATATCGAATCCAAGACATTGGATTTATGCGTCTTCTTATAAACCTAAAGAAACTTATTTCAGACTTGAATGGGATACACTTTCAAGAGCTATTCATGCCGAAAATGTAACGCAACGTTATATCGATATTTATGAAAAACAAAAACAGCTGGAGAATTTAAAACCCGATGAAATTTGGATTAGTTTGCAGCTTTATAAGTCTAAATTAGATAAAAAAGAACAACGCATATCTGAGAAAATTACGATTGTTAAAGAAGGAAAAGATCTGGATTTTGGGTATTCGCCTTCGCCAATTGATGATTTAAATAAATTTTTAAAGTTTAAAGTAACTAAAAATACTACTTATCAAATCGTTTATACCGATGACAAAGGAAAAGAAAAACGTACTGAAATAGCAGTAAAAAATAATGAAGAATTATTTAATTTATATCAGGAATAACCACTGATTGATAAAGAAAAAGGCTGTCCGAAATTAGACTGCACCCAAAAGTTTAGACGAATTTATAATTAAATTTGATAATAATGAGCTCGATATTGTATCGGGCTCATTCCTTTTAGATTAAGTTTTATTCTCTCATTATTATAGTAATCTA
>NZ_JBBYHU010000030.1:0-54641 GCF_038289905.1 Flavobacterium flavipallidum
GGCATCACACTATAAAAGAAAACCCCGTTTTTGACTCCTTTTGAGCAATTTCGGGGTTTGTTTCTTCTAATATAATACCTATTTTTATGAAAAACAATAGATTGAGGTATTATGAATATGCCTGATTTAAGATAGCTTTGCGGTTATTTTTTTTGCTACAGATTTATGATTTAAAAGATTATCTTTTTTTATTTTTAAGCTTAGTGAGCTTGGCGAAACCTTTGTGTTCTTTACGGTTGAAAAAATAAAAGAATTACTCTGTAAACGGAATAGCTACGCGTGTTTTGTCCCAACCTAAGTTTAGAATAATTCCATTATCTCCTTTGGTGAAAACCATAGAAAAAGCTTCTAGAGCTTCTTCGGCTTGAGTTACAGGAACATTTAGTCGGGCAACATCGTTAGCTTCTTTATAAGAATAAGCCCCCCAAGAATTAATGTCTTTATTTAAAATGATAGTCCATTCTTTTTCATTAGGAATAGTGAATAAAGCATAAGTTCCGGCTTTAATCTTTGTTTTCCCAAGAGTCACATCTTTATTGAAAGTGATTACTGTAGCTTCGTTAGCACCGGTTCTCCATACTTTTCCTGCTGGGGCTAAATCGTTTAGTGTGCGACTTTTTAATTGTGGACGACTATAAATTACTTTGGCAGTTTTTTCAGGGATTTTGTAGTCGTTAGGAAAAGAGGCAAGGTCCATTGGACTTTTGTCTAAACCTGGAAACTTTTGCGCCTGAACATTTGATGTTGCCAATAATAGAGCGCCAAAAGCGATAGCGGAAAGAAATTTTAATTTTTTCATAGTTGTTTTTAAAAGTATACGATTAGTAAAGATTTATTTACGAAGTTAAATAAAAATTGTTCGGGATTTGTTAAGAATTTCAAAAGCGTTGCGAAATAGTGTGTCTTTAGAATAATAAATTAAATTTGCGTACTTGATTAAAAATAATTGGCTCTGCAACTGAGGGCCAGAATAGACTGAAAATGACTTTCAAACAAAAAATACATCACTATTATTCCCGAATGGTAGAAGATCGGATTGATGCTTTTCGTGATATGATTTCTGCTTTGACCGAAGATTCTAAAAATGATGCCAAAGGTTCGGCAGGCGATAAACATGAAACGGCTTTATCGATGATGCACTTGGAACAGGAAAAATTCAATACCAAACTACGAGAGGTTTTGGAGCAAAAAGCGGTTTTGGATAAAATTGATGCTTTAGTAATTGCTAAAACCATCGCTTTAGGAAGTTTGGTAAAAGCTAACGGGATTTATTTGTATTTGTCTTTGGCTTTGCCAAAAATTACTATTGACGGAATAAATGTAATAGCGCTTTCTCCACAATCACCTTTGGGGAATAAATTAATGGGGAATAGCATTGGGTTTACTTTTGAAATTAATGGGACGAAGTATTTGATAGAAGAAATTAATTGATTTACAAATGGATTATTGGTATTTAATATGCAGTTTTTCTTGGTTTATATCAGCTTTTGCTTTTTATAAAATTCACAAACTTTGGCATAAAGATGTTACTGAAAAGGATAAACTTTATAAATTTCAGGTGAAAGTTGGGGATTTTAAACATTGGGCGGGGATTGTAATGCTTGTGATTATGGGGATTGTTTATTTTTTCAAAGCAATACGATGAATTTTTTAAAGAATTGTGTTATTTGTAATTCTTGTTTCATTATTTAAGTTTGATTGCGCTAACGACTTTGGCTTTTGTACAATTGAAATCATTTAAAAAAACATTATTCCCTAATAAAACTTTTTGTAATTTCGCGAGCTTAAAAGTTTGACTTTAAAACTACATAAAATTATGAGTAAAATAATGACAGTCGACATATTGTCGAGTATTAAGGGAGCGCAGCCTTCGGAGAGCGTAAACCAATTGTTTGATGTGATTAAAAATGCGCACCCATCAAATGAGAATTCCTTAAATAATGTCAATCATAATTGTGTTTCGGTTGGTGATTTGAGAGAAGATGTGGTGGAGGAAAGTTCGGCTATAGAAAAACAAATTATTATCGAAAACTTCCCGAACAAGAAAAATGGATTTTTAGTTGTTGCTAAAGTTATAGAGAGTTAAAAAATATACTTTTGATTTTAAACCATTAAGAAGTTTAGTTAATTAAGCTTAATGGGACTTAATTTCTTAATGGTTTATTTTTTTAAAATTAATTTTAAAATTAAAACTCATTTACAATATGAGTACAATATAAAATGGAATCTCAGATAAAAAAAATACACCAACAATTGGTGTCCAAACAAATAAGCTGTACGGCTTTAGTGCAGGAAAAATTAGATTTATTAAAACAAAACACTTATAATTCAGTAAATTCTTTGTTGGATACGATGGCGCTTGATTTGGCTGCCAAAGTAGATGCTAAAATTGCTAATGGAGAGCCTATTGAATTGCTGGAAGGAATTCCTTTTGGAATCAAAGATGTGTACATGGTGCAAGGGACTTACACTACTGCTAGTTCGGATTTGTTGAAAAATTATAAATCAGCATATACGGCAACAGCAATTCAAAGATTATTGGATGCTGGTGCTATTCCATTGGTAAAAGAAAACTGTGACAGTTTTGGTCATGGTTCGTCTAGTGAAAATACCATTTTTGGAGCGGTTAAGAATGCCATTAATCCGGAATTAGTAGGTGGAGGATCGAGTGGAGGATCGGCTGTGAATGTGGCTAAAGAATATACGGTGTTTTCTATTGGTGGAGATACGGGAGGTTCTATTCGCCAGCCAGCAGGATACAATCATATTTATGGTTTAAAACCTACTTACGGAAGAATTTCAAGATATGGTTTAATGGCTTATGCTTCTTCTACAGATTGCGTGGGGCCTTTAGCAAAATCAATCGAAGATATCCGAATTGTATTGAATGTCATGAGTGGAAAAGATCCAAAAGATCAGACTTCAATCGTTTCTAATGAAATTACTGAAGAAGCCATTGCTACTTCATCAATTAAAACAATCGGTTATTTTAAAAATTTTATCCAAAGCGAAGCAATCAATCCTCAGATAAAAGCTGATTTCTTAGCTGTTGTCGAAAAAATAAAAGAGAAAGGAATTGAGGTGAAGGAACTGGATTTCTTCAAATCGGATATTTTGGTTTCTACCTATTATACTTTGGCGATGGCCGAAACAGCTTCTAACTTATCTCGTTTAGATGGTACGAATTACGGAAACCGTATCGAAGGAGATAATTTGATTGATAGTTATGCAGTAACACGTTCTGAAAACTTCTCTGAAGAGACTAAACGCAGAATTGTGGGAGGAAACCAAGTGTTGTCTCAGGGATTCTCTGATGAAATCTATTTAAAAGGACTGGCTTTGAGAGATCAGATTTCTGAGAATTTCAGCGAAGATTTCAAAGAAGTGGATGTGATTTTATCACCGGTAACACCAAGTACACCACCAAAAATAGGAGACAGTTTGAAAGATCCTTTGGCGATGTATTTATCAGATGCGTATACTGTTGGTTTTAGTTTGGGACAATTACCAACCTTAACTGTGCCACAAGGAACGGAAACAGGACTGCAAATTACGGCAGCAAAGAATAATGACGAATTAGTGATGCAATTTGCTAACTTCTTAAAAGATATTTTATAATGGAATTAGAACAATTAACAGCTGCCATAAAGGCGCACGATTTAGAATTGGTTATCGGACTCGAAACTCACGTTCGATTAAATACCAAAACCAAGTTGTTTTGTTCTTGTCCTAATCAAGAAATTGAAACACCAAATCAAAATATATGTTCGGTTTGTACCGGACAAATGGGAGTTTTGCCTGCTGTAAATAAAGAAGCGGTAATGAAGGCTATTTATTTTGGAAAAGCAGTCGATTCTTCCTTTAGTAATGAAGTGATTTCCTGGGATAGAAAACATTATGAATACCCAGATAACCCAAAGAATATTCAGATTACGCAATTTCATAACCCAATCATTCCAGACGGACATGTGTCTTGCTATAGAAATGACGGAACACAATTTACAGTCAATTTGACTCAGGTACATATTGAGGAAGATGCGGCTAAATTGATGCACGAAAAGAAAATTTCCTTAGTAGATTTTAATAAAGCCGGAGTGCCTTTGATTGAAATTGTTACGGAGCCTTGCATTCGTAATATAGAGGATGCGTCCACTTATGCGCAATATATTCAGCGTATTGTTCAAAATTTAGGAATTTCTGAAGCGAATTTGGAAAAAGGAGAATTCAAATCGGATGTTTCGGTGTCTTTGCGCAAAAAACATTCTTATGATTTGAATCCAAGAACGGAAATCAAAAACTTGAACTCGTTTAAGTTTATGGTAGAAGCTTTGAAAGAAGAGGTTGAAAAACAATTTAATTATTACATTGAACATAAGGAGTTTCGCCCTGATCAAACGACTGTGTTGTGGGATGCTGATTTGAAGCAAACCAAAACCATGCGTAAAAAGGAATTTGAAGCGGATTACCGTTTCATCTCAGAGCCGGATTTACCTTTTGTAAATATTAAAAAGGAAGTTGAAGTAATAAAAGTAGATACCAGTGCCTTGCCTTTTGCGGTGGAGTCTATTTTGATTGGTGGAGGTGTTTTGCCGCAAGATGCTAAATTCTTCACGGCTGATGCCTTGCGTTCCAGAACATTTGTGACGATTAATCACGAGATTAACGATCCGTCATTTGTAGCTAAAACCTTATCTAATAATGTCAAGGCCGAAGATTATGATAAAATCCACAATGTTCAGGATATTATCGAAATTTTCAAATTGTTTAAAGCGGAGAAAATTACCGCTGTTTTGGTGCAAAATGCATTAGCAAGCTATCTGAAAGAGGCGAAATTTGATTATAAAAAGTACTTTGAGGAAAATACCATTTCGGAAGAGAAAATTCAGGAAGTTATCGCCAAAGTTATCGCTGAGAATGAAGCTGTAGCCAAAGACATTGCTGCAGGAGATCAAGGAAAAGCAGGGATTTTAGTGGGGAAAGTTTTGGGAGTTCTTGGAAAAGGAGCAAATGGTAAAGTAATTCGTCAGATTATTTTAGATAGCTTAAGTTCCGGAACGGCTTCAGAGCAAAAAACGACTCAGGAAAAAGCGGCAAAAGAAGTAACTGCTGAACAAAAAGAAGTTCAGGAAGAAGCCTTACCGGAAATTCCAATTATCGTAAAGGAAACCTATAGAACACATAAAATTTCTCAATTATCAGAAGAAAACATTGGAGAAGAGGTGACTTTGTCAGGCTGGGTATCCAGTGTACGTGATCACGGAGAATTGATGTTTATCGATTTGCGTGATTCGAGTTATGAAATTTTCCAAGTTAATATCAGTAGAGAAACATTTCCCAATATCGATGAGTTGGTGAAGTTAAAGCCGGAATCGGTAATTTCTGTTAAAGGAAAAGTCGTTGGACGTAATGAAGATGATTATAATGCAGGATTGCGTACCGGTAAGATTGAATTGGAAACTTCAGAATTGGAAATTTTAAACTTGTCAAAAACACTGCCTTTTGAGATTAAAAGAGCAGCCAAAACAAATGAAGCTACCCGTTTTCAATATAAGTTCTTAGATCACAGAAATGATGAGGTACGTCGTGCTATTGTGAATCGTCATAAAGTGATTAAGTTGATTCGTGATATTCTGGACGAAGAAGAATTTTTAGAAATCGAAACACCAATATTAAGTGCAGGAACAGATGAGGGTGCGCGTGAATTTATCGTGCCTACACGTAAACAGGCTGGTTCATTCTATACTTTACCACAAGCGCCACAGCAGTTCAAGCAAATGTTAATGGTTAGTGGTTATGAAAAATATTTCCAGGTAGCGCGTTGTTTCAGAGATGAGGATTCTCGTGGAGACCGTCAGCCGGAGTTCACGCAATTAGATATGGAAATGGCCTATGCCAGCATGCAGCAAATTATTGATTTGAACACCAAGTTGTTTAATGAAGTAGTGAAAAAAGTGTATGGAAACAAATGGATTTTGCGTCCGTTTGAAGTCTTGACTTACAAAGAAGCGATGGATTATTACGGTTGTGACCGTCCTGATTTGCGTTTTGGATTAAAAATGCAGGATATTACCGAAATTGTAAAAGATACTACTTTCCAAGTTTTCTCTAAGCCAATTGAAGAAGGCGGAATTGTAAAATGTATTAAAGTTTCGGCTCAGGAACAAGGTAATAAGCGTATGTCTAAAGGGCAAATTGAAGCTTTGACAGCTATTGCGCAACAGCATGGTTTGGGTGGATTGGCCTATATTATTGTGAATGAAGATGAATTGCAATCGCCAATTATCAAGTTCTTAGGAGAGGACATTGCGGCCGGAATAATAAAAGCGACTGAAGCACAGGTGGGAGATATTGTATTCTTCTCGGCTGCTGATTATGCGACAGCGAATAAGGCTTTGGATGCGGTTCGTCAGGAAATGGGAAGAATGTTGCATTTGATTAATGCTAAAGAATTACGTCCTGCTTGGGTAGTTGATTTTCCAATGTTTGAAAAAACGGATGAAGGAAGATGGACTTTTACACACAATCCATTCTCGATGCCGGCGGTTTATGATTTGCAAAAGCATATGGATGGTAAAGAAGAAGAAATTGGAACTATCATCGCACAACAATACGACATCATTTTAAATGGATACGAAATTGGAGGAGGTTCTGTTCGTGCACACAAATCGGAAATTCTGGAGGCAACTTATAGAAACATGGGTTACAACAAAGAAGAGATGATTAAGAGTGTGGGAACGATGTATAAAGCTTTCCAGTACGGAGCACCGCCTCATGGAGGTATTGCTTGGGGAATTGACCGTTTGATGATGATTTTGGAGAAAAAAGCCTCTATTCGTGAAGTGATGGCTTTTCCTAAAACTGGAACTAGTGAAGATTTATTATTTGGAGCGCCTTCACCATTATCTGATAAAAAAGTAGAGGAGATGAATGTGAGGATTATCAATAGATAATATAAAAAAACAAAATAAAAAGTAAAAGCGGATTTGTACTGAAAAGTAGGAATCCGCTTTTTAGATATAATTGAATAAGTTTTTAAAACCGCAGATTCGCAGATTTTTAGATGATTTTTCAGTATTTTTAAAGTAAAAATCTGCGAATCTGCGGTTGTTTTTTAGTGTGACTTGAGAGTTTATGACCTCGGTTTATTCCGGCTTCTGTCGTAAAGGACAATACTTCCAGCCACAGAAACATTCAGGCTTTTCTCTGATTTGAATTTTACCAGAAAGTGGCATTTTTCAATGGCTTTTTTAGAAAGTCCATTGTCTTCTGCGCCTAAAAGATATACGCAACGCCTTGGATGTTCGAAAGTTTCTAAATCTTCGGCTCGGTCGTCCAGTTCTACGCCCACTAATCGTGCACCTTTTGGAAGGTTATTAAAAAAATCTTCAAAGGTTTCATAATGAAAATAAGGCATGGATTTTACTGCGTTGTGCGTATCACAAGCTTGTTTGGCATAGCGATTACCAATGGTGAAAATATAACTGGCGCCCATATTTTGAGCAGTTCTCCATAAAACGCCCAAGTTTTCAGGTGTTTTACCGTTTTGTATTCCTATGCCGAAAAATTCAGTTGTAAAATTGTCATTCATGAGGCAAAAATACAAACAGTTGCTAGTATTGTCAAATTTTAATTTTAGCAGAAAAAACAGCTGTTTTTTTGGGTTGAAATTCACAATTTTTGTTGATAACTTAAGCCTTAATAAGGGTAATTTTAACGCTATATAAATTGCGTTTTTATATATTTGCGTGTTAGACAAAAATACATTTAGAATTAAACATATGAGCGAAGAAATCAAGAACAATTATTCAGCGGATAGTATTCAGGCATTAGAGGGAATGGAGCACGTAAGAATGCGTCCATCGATGTATATTGGTGATGTTGGGGTTCGTGGACTTCATCATTTGGTTTATGAGGTAGTGGATAACTCCATCGATGAGGCGATGGGAGGTCACTGTGATACAATTAGTGTTGCTATCAATGAAGATGGTTCGATTACTGTAGAAGATAATGGACGTGGTATTCCGGTTGGAATTCATAAAAAAGAAGGCGTTTCGGCACTTGAGGTTGTAATGACTAAAATTGGTGCGGGAGGTAAATTCGATAAAGATTCGTATAAAGTTTCCGGAGGTTTACACGGGGTTGGAGTTTCCTGTGTGAACGCTTTGTCAACCCATTTAACAGCTACTGTTCATAGTAGTGATGGTAAAATTTACCAACAGGAATATGAGAGAGGAAAAGCTTTGTATCCGGTAAAACAAATTGGTGATACTACAAAAAGAGGTACGATTGTTACTTTTTATCCAGATCCGGTAATTTTTACGCAAACAACGGAGTATTCTTATGATACTTTGTCGGCTCGTATGCGTGAGTTGGCTTTCCTGAACAAAGGAATCACCATTCATTTTTGTGATAAAAGAGAAAAAGATGAAAAGGGAGAACCTGTTGGAGAAGTGTTTCATTCACAGGAAGGTTTAAAAGAATATATTCGTTATCTGGATGGAAATCGTGAGCCAATTATCGGACACGTAATTTCTATGGATAATCCAAATGCGGAAATTCCTGTTGAGGTGGCTTTGATTTACAATACAAGTTATTCTGAGAATATTTTTTCTTATGTAAATAATATCAATACGCACGAAGGAGGAACGCATTTACAAGGTTTCAGAATGGGATTAACCCGTTCTTTGAAGAAATATGCCGATGCTTCCGGAATGTTAGAGAAATTGAAATTTGATATTTCAGGAGATGATTTCCGTGAGGGTTTAACTGCGATTATTTCGGTAAAAGTGGCTGAGCCTCAATTTGAAGGACAAACTAAAACCAAATTGGGTAACAGAGAAGTTGTTTCTCCAGTTAGTCAGGCGGTGAGCGAAATGGTGGAGAATTATTTGGAAGAAAATCCAAATGATGCTAAAATCATTGTACAAAAAGTAATTTTGGCAGCTCAGGCACGTCATGCGGCTAAAAAAGCGCGCGAAATGGTACAGCGTAAAACCGTGATGGGTGGCGGTGGATTACCAGGTAAATTATCCGATTGTTCGGAACAGGATCCTGCAAAATGTGAAGTGTATCTTGTCGAGGGAGATTCGGCGGGTGGAACTGCTAAACAAGGTCGTGATCGTAATTTTCAAGCGATTTTGCCATTGCGTGGTAAGATTTTGAATGTGGAAAAAGCGATGCATCACAAGGTTTTTGAAAACGAAGAGATTCGAAATATCTTTACAGCTTTGGGTGTGACAATTGGAACAGAGGAAGATAGTAAAGCTTTGAATATTTCAAAACTACGTTACCATAAAGTAATCATCATGTGTGATGCCGATGTTGATGGTAGTCACATTTCTACTTTGATTTTAACCTTCTTCTTCCGTTTTATGAAAGAATTAATTGAAGAAGGGCATGTTTATATTGCCGCTCCACCTTTGTATTTAGTTAAAAAAGGAAACAAAAAGGAATACGCTTGGAATGATGTTCAACGTGATCAGGCTAACGAAAGAATGGGAGGAAGTGCTAATATTCAGCGTTATAAAGGTCTTGGGGAGATGAATGCGGAGCAGTTGTGGGAAACTACAATGGATCCTAATTTTAGAACTTTACGTCAGGTAACCATTGAAAGTTTAGCAGAGGCTGATCGTGTGTTTTCTATGTTGATGGGGGATGAAGTACCACCACGTAGAGAATTTATCGAGAAAAATGCGGTTTACGCTAATATTGATGCATAAAAAATCGTTTGTTGGATGGTTATTTTGAGTAATAAATTGTAGATTAGCGAGAGTTAACCAATTTTATTTACTAAACCGAATAAACGTTTTAATATGAAAGTTACTATTGTAGGAGCAGGAAATGTTGGCGCAACCTGTGCAGACGTTATATCTTATAGAGGTATTGCCAGTGAAGTAGTTTTGTTAGATATCAAAGAAGGTTTTGCTGAAGGTAAAGCTTTAGATATTATGCAGTGTGCTACGGATACTGGTTTTAATACGCGAGTTATCGGAGTTACTAATGATTATTCAAAAACCGCTAATAGTGATGTGGTGGTGGTGACTTCCGGAATTCCTAGAAAACCGGGTATGACTCGTGAGGAATTGATAGGAATTAATGCTGGCATAGTAAAATCGGTTGTTGAGAATATTTTAAAATATTCGCCTGAAACAATCATTGTGATGGTTTCTAATCCAATGGATACAATGACGTATCTGGCTTTGAAATCGACTGGTTTGCCAAAAAATAGAATTATAGGTATGGGAGGGATTTTAGATAGTTCCCGTTTTAGGACTTATCTGTCTCTTGCTTTGGATAAACCTGCAAATGATATTTCGGGAATGGTTGTAGGTGGTCATGGTGATACAACGATGATTCCTTTGACGCGTTTGGCGGCCTATAATGGAATACCGGTAACGCAATTTCTAACTGAAGATGTTTTGCAAAAAGTTGCTGCTGATACTATGGTTGGTGGAGCAACGCTTACTGGTCTTTTAGGAACTTCGGCTTGGTATGCTCCGGGTGCTTCTGTTGCTTTTTTGGTAGACAGTATTTTAAATGATCAAAAAAGAATGATAGCTTGTTCTGTTTATGTTGAGGGTGAATATGGTCAAAATGATATTTGTATCGGAGTGCCTTGTATCATTGGTAAAAATGGTGTAGAGGAGATAATAGATATCAAGTTAGATGATAAAGAAAAAGCTTTGTTTGCTAAGAGTGCTGATGCGGTTAGGGCAATGAATGAAGCTTTGAAAAGTGTTTTGACTTAACCTTTTAACAAATATAAAAAGGAAGGCTGCAATTATGCAGTCTTTTTTTTGAGATTAATTCATAAATAAATTGGTTAATCTTAACCAGAATTATATATTTGCTCGGTTTAAAAAAAGAATATATGCTGTTTTTACTCACTTTAAAGAAGAGGGAGATGGCTAAAGTGTTGGTTTTGAGCCTTGATGGAAGAATAAATTAATTAATTTTTAGTAATAATGCAGAATAAAGGACTTATTAAATTTTTCGCAATTCTATTTGCATTGGTAAGTATTTACCAACTCACATTTACTTTTGTTGCTAATAGCGTCAAAAGTGAAGCTAAGGCTTTTGCAGGTGATAATCCTGATAAAGAGCTAAAATATTTAGATTCTATTGGTAAAATCAGTGTGTTGAATCTTGGTTTTACTGAATTTACTTATGATGAGGTAAAAAATAAACAACTTAATAAAGGTCTTGATTTAGAAGGAGGTATTAACGTAATTCTTCAAATTTCTATTAAAGATGTATTGAAAGGATTATCTAATAATTCTAAAAATCCTGTATTTAATAAGTCGTTAGCTGATGCTACTGCTAATTTAGAAGGAAATAAAAACTATTTAGATAAGTTTTTTGAAGCTTTTGAGGCTAATTCAAAAGGAACTGTAAAATTGGCATCACCAGATATTTTTGCAAACAGAAGTATGCAGGGAGAAGGTGGAGTTGATTTTCAAATGACAGATGCTCAGGTTCAAAAAGTAATTAGAAGAAAAGTTGGTGAGTCTATCGAAAGTGCTTACAAAGTATTAAGAGAGCGTATCGACAAATTTGGAGTTACTCAGCCTAATATCCAAAAATTAGGAGAATCAGGAAGAATCTTAGTAGAGCTTCCTGGTGCTAAGGATGTGGATAGAATTAAGAAATTATTAGGTGGAAAAGCGCAATTAGAGTTTTGGGAAACTTATAAAATTGAAGAAATTGGTAATTTCTTAATGGCTGCTAATGAAACTTTAAAGAAGACTGTAGCTACTAAAACTGAAGCTAAGCCAGTTGTTAAAGATTCATTGAGCGCATTATTGACTGATACTACTAAAGATTCAGCTACTACCAAAAAAGGAAATAATCCATTATTAGATAAAATGATTGGTCAAGGTGGAGGTCCTGTTCTTGGACTTTTTTCACCAAAAGATACTGCTGTAATTAATAGTTATTTTAAAAGACCAGATGTTAGAATTTTATTAGCTGCAGATCAACATTATGCAAAATTTGTTTGGAGTAAGCCAACTAACTTAACATCTAAAGATGGTAAACAAATTGAAGCAGTTGAATTATATGCTTTAAAAGGTAACAGAGACAATGTACCTGCTATGAACGGAGGTTTGGTTACTGATGCAAATGATACCTTTGACCAAATGGGGAAACCAGCTGTTTCTATGCAAATGAATCCTCAGGGTGCTAAAATCTGGGAAGAATTAACAGGAAGAGCTTTTACTCAAAAAAGTTATATCGCTATTGTTTTAGATAACGTTGTTTATTCAGCTCCAGGGGTTTCTAGTGGACCTATTGCAGGAGGAAGATCAGAAATTACAGGTTCTTTTGATATTACAGAAACGAAAGACTTAGCAAACGTATTAAATGCAGGTAAATTACCAGCATCGGCAGATATTATTCAATCTACAGTAGTTGGACCATCTTTAGGTCAGGCTTCTATTGACGCAGGTATGATTTCTTCTATAGTAGGATTTTTGTTAGTATGCTTGTGGATGGTATTTTATTATGGTAAAGCTGGTTGGTATGCAAACTTGGCTTTATTATTAAACTTATTGTTCTTATTCGGAATTATGGCAAGTTTTGGTTTTGTATTAACATTGCCGGGTATTGCAGGTATCGTATTAACTTTAGGTACTGCGGTGGATGCTAACATTATTATCTATGAAAGAGCTAAGGAAGAATTACGTGAGGGTAAATCACTTGCAGATGCAGTTATTTCTTCTTACGGATGGCATGGAGCGATGCGTTCTATTATTGATGCTAACGTTACTCACGTTTTAACAGGAGCTATTTTGTTTATTTTTGGGACAGGACCTATTAAAGGTTTTGCATTAACATTACTTATCGGTATAGTTACCTCATTGTTTACATCTATTTTTATTGCCAGAATTTTTATTGATAAAAATATTTTAGGAAAAGCTACTTTAACGTTCTCTACTAATATTACTAAAAATTGGTTCACTAATTTCCACTATGATTTTATTAAGATTAAGAAAATCACTTATGTATTTTCCTCCATCGTAGTTGTAGTGAGTTTAATTTCTATTTTCTTTGTTAATGGATTAGATCAAGGTGTTGATTTTGTAGGAGGAAGAACTTTCCAGGTTAAATTTGAAAAACCGGTTGATGCTGCTGTTGTTTCAGATGAATTATCTACAGCATTCGGAACACCTGTTGAAGCTAAAATTTTAGGTGATGCAGATCAATTGAAAATTACGACTAAGTATAAAATTAAAGAAGACGGAGTAGCTATTGACGAAGAAGTAAATCAAAAGTTATATAATGCTTTAGCTAAATATTATCCAAATACTTCTTATGATAAATTCATCAATACTTTTGATGGTAAAAAAGTAGGTGTATTACAAGCTTCTAAAGTTGGAGCTTCCATCTCTGAAGATATCAAAACAAATTCGTATTGGGCGGTATTAGGAGCTATGGCCGTAATCTTCTTGTATTTGATGATTTCATTCCGTAAATGGCAATATTCATTAGGAGCTATTGCTGCCGTGGCACATGACGTAATCTTTGTATTAGGAATCTACTCATTATGTTATAAATTCATGCCTTTCCACATGGAAATGGATCAACATTTTATCGCTGCAATTCTTACGGTTATCGGTTATTCGATGAATGATACGGTAATTGTATTTGATAGAATTAGAGAGTTTATCCTTGGAAACCGTAAAGGAAGTTTTGAGGAAATTGTAAATGCTTCTATTAATACTACTTTATCTAGAACTTTGAATACTTCATTAATGATGATTATCGTATTATTAACAATGTTCATCTTTGGTGGAGAATCAATTAGAGGATTTATCTTTGCCATGTTAGTAGGTATTGTTGTAGGAACTTATTCTTCATTGTTTATTGCAACACCAGTATTGGTTGATACAATTTCGAAAGAAGAAAAAACAACAGTTGAAAAACAACACGAAGCAGCTTAAGATGCTTTTATTTTAATAATTAAGACTCAGCTTTTTAGCTGGGTCTTTTTTTTTGAAATTAATTAGCTGTTTTTAGAATCATTTATATATTTCTCAATTCCTTTTATTAAAGCTAGCTTTTTTAATATATTTACCTAATAATTAGATTTCCCCAAAATCTCAATTTATTCCTAAAAATTAGAATAATGAAAAAGAATCTACTTTTACTTGTCTTTATTTGTCTGGCTAATATATTGTTTAGTATTAGTACTTTTGCTCAGCCTACAGTTTCTTCTCCTGTTTATTACTGTCAGGGAAGTACAGCAACAGCATTGACTGCAACGCCTTCAAATCCATCAGCTACTTTAAGATGGTATGATGCTTTAACAGGTGGTACTGAATATCCAGCTGCCCCAATTCCATCAACAACTACTGTTGGTACTACATTTTATTATGTTACAGAAACTATTGGAGGTATTGAAAGTTCACCTCGTACCAGGATTGAAGTAAGAGTTCTGGCTGATAATGGATCCGATATTCTCCTTTTAAGATGTGATCGTACTCAAATTACAGCTCCAGCTACAATATACGATGCGGTTTTTTTTGATTGGACAAATACTGCAGGCATACCTAATCAATATACTTATTACTATTCTATTGATGGCGCTACCCCAATTTATGGAACTAAGAATAATGGGACCAATTTAGAAGTTACAGGATTATCACCAGGGCAGTCAGTTACTTTAACCGTATGGCATACAACTTATCCTTGTGATATTTCCTCTGTAACTTGTACTGTTGCATGTAATCCTTTACTACCTAGGCCAACACCCACTTTTACACAAGTGGCTCCAATATGTGCGGGGGATCCTCCGCCAACCTTGCCCACAACTTCTTTAGAAGGTTATCGTGGAACCTGGTCACCAGCAGTTGATAATACAGCTACTACAACCTATACATTTACGCCTGCTAATATTTGTATGAACACGCAAACAATGACTATTGTGGTTAATCCTGATAGTCCCGGTTTTATTGATTCCACAATATGTTCTGGAAGTCCGGCACCCATTTTAGAGACTACTTCACCAACAGGGGTTACAGGAACCTGGACTCCTGCTACCGTAGACAATATGAACACCGCTAAATATAAATTTGAACCAGATTCCGGTCAATGTGCAGGTTCCCAAGAAATAACGATTACCGTTTTACCTTCTAACACTTTAGTTGATTTTACTTGGACTGTATCACAGGCTTTTGAAGAGAATCAAAAAATTACCATTACGGCTACTAATGCTGGAGGTGATTATTTGTATCAATTAGATGATGGTCCTTATCAGTCCTCCAATGTGTTTGAATATGTGAGTTCCGGTTCACATTCGGTTACAGTTATGGATCAAACAGGATGTAGTATGCCAAACAGTATCACAAAATCGGGAATTATAGTAATCAATTATCCAAAATATTTTACTCCTAATAATGATGGTTATAATGATTTTTGGAATATTTCAGAGTTAAGTTCACAACCCTATGCGTACATTAGAATATTTGACCGTTACGGAAAGTTTTTGAAACAAATAAGTCCTAATGGTGCAGGTTGGAATGGTACTTATAACGGCCATAATTTGCCGTCAGATGACTATTGGTTTGTCATTCATTATTTAGAAAATAATGTTGTGAAAGAATTTAAATCGCATTTTTCATTAAAGAGATAAAAAAAAGGAATTGTCTAAGTAGGCAATTCCTTTTTAGTTTTTAAACTAGTTTGAGTTCTGTTTTAAGTTCTGAGATAACAAATTCAGACCCGTCTTTGTAATTAGAGTTAAAATAGACTTTAGCATCGTTTCTTTCAGCTAATTTTCGAACTAAATTCAATCCTATTCCAGTTCCTGAATCTCCTCTAGAAGATTGCCCAAGGGTATAAAACATTTGAAATATCTTTTCTGCCTGACTTGCAGGAATTCCGGGGCCATTGTCGCTAACGGCTAATTGTTGTGTTATTTCGTTGTATGAAATAGTAATTTCCGTTATTTCTTTGTCATTGTATTTAATTGCATTTGACAATAAATTTTGAATAATTTGTTTGAAAGCAACTTTTTGAAAACTAATGGAGTGATTTAAGTTGCTTTTATTTATTTTAATATCATTATTGGGATTAAGCAGTTTGATTACAGCATTCACTTCGTTAAGAATATTAAGCGACTCTTTTCCCTCGTTATTCTCTACGTTTTTAGAATAATGCAATAAATCATCAATTAGTTTTGACATTGTCATTGCCGATGATTTAACCATATCAAATAGCTCATTCGCTTCTTCTTTTAAATCCAATAGATGTTCTTCTTCCAGGAATTTAATTAGGAAGGTGATATTGTTTAAAGGGGTTTTTAAATCATGGGCGATGATATTGGCAAATTGTTCTAATTCACCATTCTTAGCTACTAATTTATCGTTTAATCTTTTTAATTCTTGATCATAGTCCCATATCTTCAAGAAAGACTCTACTTTTTTTCTTGTGATTTCTGTGTTTAATGGTTTGAATAAGAAGTCGATAGCTCCTAACTCATAGGCTTTATTGATGTATTTGTCCTCATTACTTATAGCCGTTACAAAAAGTGTTGGTATATTGGCGGTATTTGGGTGTTGCTTCGTGATTTCAACAAATTCATAACCATCCATTTCAGGCATTTGTACATCGACTAAAATAAGGGAAATTTTCTCTTTTAAGAGTATTTGTAATCCTTCATTACCAGAATTGCATGTAATGATAGTTCTGTCAGGACTTTCTAGAATACTTTTTAGCGCAATTAAATTGGCGGGTTTATCGTCTATTAATAATAGCGTGTGTTTTTTAACGGAATTCATCATTTAATATCTTTACTATGTTTGTGGTATTTAATTCTTGGTGTTTATCGCAAATGTTTTTTGCGGCTTTTGGCATTTTGGCAAATTCGGCTTCGTTGCTATCTTGAATAATTGTTTTGCCGTTATTTTTTGCAATTGTTTTTAATCCGAATGCGCCATCCTCATTGGAACCGGAAAGTAATATGGCAAGGCATTTTTCTTTTAATATTGTTGAAAACGATTCAAAAGATACATCGATAGAAGGTCGGCTGTAATTAATAGGTTCGGATACATCCAAAGAGAAAGTCAAATCCTCTTCTAAAAGTAAATGATAGTTAGCCGGAGCAGTATAAAGAAAACCTTTTTCCATTTTATCTTTGTCCTCAATTTCCTTTACCGAATAATGGGTATTCATTTGTAAGATTGTTTCAAATGAAGAAATGGTGTTTTTTAATCGATGTAAAACAATAATAATAGGCACATCAATACTTTTGTCTAATTGTTTTAAAATTGACAAAATTACATCAAAAGCTCCGGCCGAGCCGCCTATTATTATGACTTCGGGTTTCATCTTATTTTTTGATAAATTTTTTCTTCTCGATCAATTTCTTTGAAATAACTATTTACGTTACTAAATCGTAATGTTTCTTTTTTTCCAATTGCCAAAAAACCATGAATAGGTAAACTTTTATAAAAAAGTTCTAACGCTTTATTTTGCAAATCATTGTTAAAATAGATCAATACATTTCGGCAAAGAATTAATTGACATTCTTTAAAAACACCATCGGCAACCAGATTGTGATTAGAAAAAAGTATGTTTTGTTTTAATTCTGAATTGATCATCGAATGTCTTTCGTCAGAAACAAAGTAGTTTTTTAAAGATTCTTTTCCTCCACATTCATAATAGTTTTTCGTGTAATCTTTAAAATTGGCATTTTCATAGATACCTTTTTTTGATTTAGCAATAGCGTTTGTGCTAATATCGGTTGCATAAATTCTACTTTTTGAAAACAGATTATTTTCCTTTAATAAAATATTTAGTGAATAGGTTTCTTCTCCAAAAGAACAGCCAGCACTCCAAATATTGATTTTAGGATAACTATCTAAATAAGGAAATACTTTTTCCTGTAGCGATTTATAAAAGCTGGGATCTCTGAAAAATTCACTTACGTTAACTACAATTTCATTGATGAAATTCTGGAAAATAGCAGGCTTATTAATAAGTTCAAATTTTAAATCAACCGCATTTTTCATTTTATTGATAGACATAAAACGATCAATTCTCCTTAGCATTGAGGCCTTAGAGTAATCACTAAAATCATAATCGAATTGCATTTTTATGGTAAAAAGCAATTCGTCAAGTTCGTTTAATGTTATCATTTATAAATCCAAATGCTGATTAATGAAATAAGTTTTTGAATGTCAATTGGTTTTGACTGGTAGTCTGAAGCTCCGGCATTAATAATTTCGTCACGATCTCCTTTCATTGCTTTGGCTGTTAAAGCAATAATAGGCAGGTTTTTCCATTTTGGATTTTCTCTAATCTTTTTAGTCGCTTCAAAGCCATCCATTTCCGGCATCATAATATCCATTAATACAACATCAAAACTTTGATGCTCTTCTAAAGCATTCAAGGCTTCTATTCCGTTAAATGCAGTTGTTATTATGGCACCTTTAGCTGTTAGTGCTGCAGATAAGGCATAAATGTTACGAATATCATCATCAACGAGAAGAATGTTTTTGTTTTTGAGGATTTCGCCTCCGGCTAAATTTGGAGCAGTTTTATACTCGGTATTTTCAGTAGTTTCGATTTTGTTTAAAAATAAAAGAATTTCATCTTTCAATCTTTCGGTGGCATTATTTGTTTTGATTACAATGCTATCCACACTTTTTTCAAGTTCAAACTGTTCGTTATCCGATAGGTTCTTTCCTGTATTGATAATAATTTTGATGTTTTTATTTTTGGAAATATTTTTTAATTCAGATATAGCTTTAATGTTGTCTGAATCAGGTAATCCTAAGTCAATGATGGCGCAGTCAACATCAACATTGCTAAGTATATTTTCGGCTTCAGAACGCGAATATGCCTGAATGCAAATGGTGTTTTTATCATTAGCATGCAGTAATTGTTTAATCGAATAGTTTAGTTTTTCGTCATCTTCTAAAATCAGTACTTTTTTGAATACTTTATTGATTTCTTCATCGATAGAATGAAAGGCATTTTTAAGTTTTTCAGGTGTAATTGGTTTAACTAAGAAATCGAAGGCACCCATTTCTTTGGCCAATTTTTCTCTTTTCATTCCTGACATTACATGAACCGGAATGTGTTTTAATTCGTCATCTTCTTTAAGCCATTTTAAAACAGTCCATCCGTCAATTCCGGGTAATTTCATATCCAGAATAATCGCTTTAGGATTGTATTTTTTAGCATATTGAAATCCGGTTTCACCCTGATGAGCAATAATAGCTTTAAATCCGTTATTATGCGCTACCTGAAGTAATACATCGGCAAAAGAAGGATCGTCTTCAATTATTAAGACTGTTTTATCATCAATGTCGGCTAAATTTCGATCGTCATTGATGGAAGCCGAAAGATCTACAAACTCTTCATTGGCTTTTGGATATTCGGATTCTATTTGTGTTTCTTTTACTGTTTCAGGAATACTAGAAACAACGGTTTCCGCAGAAATGTTGTTTTCGTTGTTGTCTTCATATTTAACAGGTATTATAAGCCCAAAGGTACTTCCGTTATTTAATTGGCTGTCAAAGAATACTTCTCCGTTAAGTAATCCGGCTAACTGTTTTGAGATGGATAATCCTAATCCCGTTCCGCCATATTTTCTGCTGGTTGAGCTGTCAGCTTGCTGAAAACTCTGGAATAATTTTTTCTTGTTTTCTTCAGATATTCCTATACCATTATCCTTGATTGCAATCGATATAATTTCTGTTTTTTTCAATTCGCTCAGTTTAGGATTGCTGTAGTTCCAATCATCTGCTGGAACATCAAAAGTCATAGAGACAGTTCCTCCATCAGGAGTGAATTTTAAGGCATTGGACAAAAAGTTTTTAAGAATCTGTTCTATTTTACCCACATCATTGTAGATTTCTCTCGGACATTTCTCTGTTATTTTAGTTTCAAAACGAATATTCTTTTTCTGCATTTGGGTTTTGAAAAGTCCTTCCATGTCAGTGAAAATTCGTTCTGTAACGGTATTCTCAGGATAAATTTCAACCTTACCGGCTTCAATTTTTGAAATGTCTAAGATGTCATTGATAAGGTCTAATAAGTCCTTACCGGAAGTGTTGATTACCGATAAATTTTCTAACTGAGCATTGGTCAAATTACCAGCTGTATTGTCTTTTAAAATATCCGAAAGAATTAAAATACTGTTCAAAGGGGTTCTTAATTCATGGGACATATTAGCTAAAAACTCCGATTTGTATTTACTTGCCTGCGCAATTTCTTCCGATTTTACATTTAATTCATCCTGAGCGATAATAAGGTCACTGTTTTTCTTTTCGATTTCGTGATTTTTAATTTCCAGTTCACGACTTTTTTCCTCAAGATAAGCATTGGTTTGTTCTAATTCAGCAGCTTGATTTTTAAGTTCTTCTTCAGATTGTTGTAGTAATAAAGTGTTTTTATTAAGCTCTTCATTGCTTTGTCTTAATTCTTCTTCCTGAACTTGCAGAATATTGTTTTTTCGATTGATTTCTTCAACCGAAAATTTTAATTCTTCATTTCTAATGAAAACAGCTGCAGCGTTTCCTAAGGAGTTTTTTAAACTGTTTAAAAGTTTTTGATTCGTTTCGGTAAAATTATTTAAAGACCCTATTTCGATAACTCCAATAACGGTGTTCTTGTATGAAATAGGGGTGATTAAAATATTATAAATAGGTGATTTTCCTAAGGAAGAGGCAAGGTATGAGTATTCTTTATTAAGGTTATTAAAGCACTTTTGTTCATTGTGTTTAAATACTTCACCTATTATTCCTTCTCCCTGAGCTATGGATTTAGGACTATTGTCATCATCAGCATAGCTGCCTATTTTGATAAGATTGTTTTTGTTTTCTATATAATCACTAATGTAAAAAGTAGCTTGACAGGCTTCAGTTTGAGTAGCTAATATTTTACTTAAATTACTGCCAAATTCACTGATGTTTTTTGAATTAATAATGGTTTTGTTTACCTGAATTATATTTTTTTCAAGCAAACTGTTTTCGGCCTCCTCGTCATGGAATCGTTTTAGCTCAAGCGACATTTTGTTTAGGGATCTATTCAAAGTGTCTGATTCACTTCTTACATTAATGGTGTCTCCAAGATTTCCGGAACTAATTTTTGTAGCTAATTCAACTTGTTCGTTAATGGCGCTTGTTAATTTTTTAAAAGATTCTCTAATAGAATCCAGCTCTATGTTGCCTCTAAGAGTATGTTTTAAGTCAGTATTACCCAGAGCAATTTTTTCTATTTTTCCGGCAATTAAATTTAATGCAGCTGAAGTGTTGGTGATTAATTTGTAAACTAAAATAACCGTTGTTATAATTAACAATAAAATTGTTAGCAAAGAAAGAATTGTGCTAGTAATGGCTTTGTCTTTTTCTTCTTGTGCTAATTTAAGAATGTAATTCAGTTTTTTAATTTTTAATACATTCAATTTGTCATTTATTACTGTTGATTGAGTCCACCATTTATGAGGAGATATTTTAATCTTGTTCGTAAGAATTGCTTCAGAGGTGGTTAAAAAAGATTTATATTCATCCGATTTTTTTAATTCGATGAGTTCATCATTTACTTTGGATCGGTGGTAGTTTTCTAGTTTAAAATCAGCATTTGTATTTAAATTTTTGATATTTTCATAATAACCATATAAGTCGTTATGAATAGTATCATTGGTCAATTTGTCAAATATGATACCTCTTATTTGGTTTGCTGATGATTTTGTATCAATATAGGCTTTGAAATTTTGAGCCAGTTGTGCTAAGCTTGCATTATCACAATTTACTATTTCTCTTTCAATTAAATTATTGAAAATATTGTTCAATGCAACATATTCATTAAACGTTTTTAAAGAGGTGTATTTTTTTGTGCCAACATTGAAATGGATGGTATTTATAATTTTTCGAGCCTCTTCAATGTTTTTATGTGCAACACTGTCTTGCGAATTAAATTTAGAAAACCATTCCAGTGTTTTTGTCATTCCTAATTCGGATTCGGATTTTTTAGATGAATCAAAGGTGGAATATTGAATTAAAGTTCTCTCGTTATTAATAAGCATAATTGCTTGAGAAAAATGAGCAATTTGATCAATTCTATTAGTGCTGTTTTCTATTCGGGTAAATTTTTGATAAGTGTTGTAAATATTTACAACTGAAAAAAATAGGAGTCCGGATATGGGAATTAAAAGAATAAAAATTAATTGCTTTTTAAAAGATAAATTTTTCCACATATGAAGTAGATTGTAGGTTAGTTTCGATATTTTTTTATGAAATTTAGTTTGAAAACAAAATAAATTTGGGGTTTTGTTTTGGTTAACAAAGTACAAAAAAGATGTGAAAATTACATTTGTATTCAAACAAAAAAAGCATTTCAGATCTTAACTGAAATGCTTTGCTATTTTTAGCTTAATTTATTTAGCTAGTTGTTTGTTTTTTTGATGTTACTAATATAGCTGGTTAATTTTTTGCCATAATAAGATTGTGCTACTTTTGGAGTCATTGCATTTTTTATAGTGTCCAAATATTTGACATTAATATCGTAAACTTCGGCTAGAGCGATGTATGGAGCAATTTCATGATCTTTATTGTTCATTGCAAAGTTAACAGCAAATAGATATTTGCGTTTTATGTTTAAATCCTGTAACTGATTAATGCTATCGATGGCTTTAAGATCTTTTCGTTTAATGGCTTTAAACTTTTTTTCAATAAGATCTAAATTTTCATTTTTATATCTTTCAGTGGTTTTTTTATATTCGTCATATAATTCTTGATTTTTTGAACCTGTGATTTTAGCAGCAGATAGAAAAGAATCTAAATTAGTATCAATATTCATTTTACCGGCTTCAGCAAAAAACATCAGATTGTTATCTAAAGAATTACTAACACCTCTGTCTAAAAACAGATAAAGCATCTCAGGCGATTTTAAATCAATATAACTTTCAAAATTAGAGTTGCCATCAATTTTGATAGTGTCAATTGCTACTAGAGAAGTGTCAACTACTTTTTGGATGTAAAGCGTTCCGTCTTTAAGCCCTTTTACATTTCCTGTGATGTGTAAATTTCCTTTTTGTTCTTTTTTATCGCAGGAAACAATGGTTAGTAGGGAAGCGAAAGCAAGAATTATTTTTTTCATTGGTAAGTTAATTTTGTGCAAAGTAAAGAAAATAGTTGAAAAATTGAAGATTCAACTCCTATTCTGTTTTAAAGTCTTTTTATTTTTATATTATCCCTTTAGCCAGGCTTCTTTTATTTGTTTTTTAGTTTCATCAGTCACAATAATATTTTCTTTTTCTTCAAGAGGGAATTTAACGGTTCCCTTTAAAAGTTCTTCTTTGCCGTTTCGTTTGATTTTTATACTAATTGGTTGGTTATCTGTCCATTTAGTGCTTTGATTAATCAAGTCATAGATGTTATCATAGTTATACGCAACATCATTGATAGCCAGGATAATATCAGCTCCTTGTAATTTTAGATTGTCAAAGAAAACATTCAGTTCCATATTTGGAGCAACAAAAATTTCTTTAGAACTAGGATTTACATTTATATAAGGAGTTTCATTGTCTTTTAAGAAAATAGCTCCCGGTACCTGAATTTTTGATTTTCCAAGCCCCATTTTTGCTAAATAAACTTCGTAAGGAATTGGAGTAGGTCCTGCGACATAGGTTTTTAGGAAGTCACCTACTTCAGGGTATGTCAATTGAGTTACTTTATCAAAAAGTTCTTCATCATTAAATGGTTTTGAGATACCGTATTCATTCGATAATTTTTGCATCAAATCTAATATTCCTCTTTGACCGTTGCTTTTTTCTCGAATAATAATATCAATGCACATTCCAATCAATGCGCCTTTTTGATACACATTTAAATATTGGCTTTTGTATGGTTCTTTTAAAACATTAGCACTCATGGTTGTAAATGGCATAGAATCGTTAAGTGCGCCGGCTTCTTCTATTTTTTCAGCCATTCTGTTGTAGAAGTCTTCTTCTGAAATTAAGTTTTGGTTTATCTGAAAAAGATTCGCAAAGTATTCGGTAATTCCTTCATACATCCACAAATGTTCAGACATTTTAGGGGCATTGTAGTCAAAAAACTGTATTTCCTTAGAATGTATTGTCAAAGGAGTTACGATATGAAAGAATTCATGCGAAACTACATCAGTCATCGATTTGACTAATTCGTCTTTTTCCATCATTTCAGGCAATACTACCGTCGTAGCAGTAGGATGTTCTAAGGCACCAAAACCTTTGGCGTCATCTTCTTTTAAAGAGGATAGGTAAAGCAGAACAGAGTATTTTTTAGTCGAATTGATTTTGCCTAAGAATTTCTTTTGAGCAGTCATCATTGTTTTCATCTCCGGAGTAATGCTTTCGGCGGTATGTTTTCCTGTTGGAGAATAAACGCATATTTGAATTTCCATACCGTCTACATTGAAAGTAGTGTAATCAGGTTTAGAATACATGATTGGATTTTCAACTAATTCTGCATAACGTGAAGTATTAAAAACATCTCTTGTTGTACTATTGTCATTATCCACCATGGAAGTCGCTCCCCATAATTTGGCAGCATGATTAACGCTTAATTGATATGGTGTTGCCAGAAAATTGTCAAAATACCCAATAAAACAGTGCGTGTTAATGATAAAATTTTCATGAGCTGTGATATTAGAACCGGCAGGTGAAAAAACATCATCTTGACCAAATCCGGTTCCTTTTTCGCTATCAAAGGTGTCGTTTACTAAGTAAGTGATTTTGCTTAAAGATTTTGCATTCGCAATTGTCCACGAATTTTGATCTCCTTTGTTTACAGTCAATAATTTCCCTTTTTTGTCGTAAGCTTTTAAATCTTCGATATATTTTCCGTAATTATCTTCAGAATAGGTTCCTGGTACCGTTTTAGGAATGCGATAAGTAATTTCATTAGAGCTAATTTTAGGTGCATTTACAGTAACTAAAACCTGATCGTTTTTTACCTCATTCAAATTGATGTTGACTGCAATGATTTGGGGTTTACTTTTTCCATTTTTGTTGATAGTCGTGGATTTGGCACTCCAGAAGAATGAAGTAAATGCGAATGCAAATAATAATTTTCTCATCTAAATATGTTTGAATTAAATTGCTTTACGCCCTTAGGGACTACGTAAAACAAATAAAAAAACACTCGTAATTAAGAGTGTTTCTAGGATTAGTCTAATTTATTTTTGATATAATATTTTCCATCTAAATCGTCGTCAAAATCGTCAATTTTAAGCGGCTTAGGCTTAGGTTTATTGGCCGTAGCTTTCTTTTTCCACATCTCAAATTTTTCCAGAGGCATCTTTTTCTTCATAATTTCAAGAACTTCTTTTTCAGCCAACCCAAATTCTTTTTTTATAATTTCAAAAGGATTTCTTTCCTCCAGGGCTAATGTAACAAGCCTCTCAGTTTGTTCAAAGCTCAGTTCTTTACGGTTACTCTTTTTCATCACGTGAAAATTTATTCTAAATAGTTTTTTTAAATTAAAAAAATGATATTGTAATAGATTTCAATATTAATAAAAAAAATAATTACTACAATTTAAAAGTTAATTTTTTTTGTTAAAAAAAGCTTTTTGTAAAAATCAGTTGAACTGTGACTCCTGTTGTTGTTTAGGCTGTTTTATTGTTGTTTTTTGGTGTCTTATTTCTGTTGCAAAATAGATTTTTGATTATTTATTTAAACGAATATTCATCAAAATAATTGCCACTATAATTAACATAATTCCGAACCATTGAATCCTATTAACTTCTTCGGATAATAAAAAGTAAGCCATTGTTACCGAAACCGGCAGCTCTAAAGCCGAAACAATACTTCCCAATCCAAGACCTGTAAGGGGAAAACCTGTGTTAAGTAGAAAAGGAGGGATGACTGTACCAAATAAGGAAAGTATTATACCCCATTTCATGAAAATGGAAAAGTTAAAGGGTGTTGTTTGTGTAATAATACCAAATAATACCACTATCAAAGTTCCGCCAATAAGCATGAAAAAACTACGTTGTATAGAAGGAACATTTATTGCAACTTTATTAGCGCCAAACATTGTAGTCGTAAATGCTGCTGCAGCCAAAATTCCCCAAAAGAAACCACGCCAATCTAAGTTTAGTTCAGTATTGAGGATATTTGTCGCCAGAATAGTTCCAATTAAGGTGATAACTACTGAAACAATTTTTTGGAAAGAGGGTCTTTTTTTGTCTAAAATCATTTCCAGAAGCACACTCATCCAAACTGTTTGCATCAATAAAACTATCCCAATAGAAACAGAAATATATTTGACCGACAAATAGTAAAAAACACTGGTAAATCCCATTGAAGTTCCGGCTAGAATAAGTTTCGGAATCTGTGGCTTGGTGATTTTTACGTCATCTGTATCCTTTTTTACTTTTCGAATTAGATTAAGTAGTAAAACCGTAAAGAGACCTAAAGAAAATTGTGAACCACTTACTTCGGCTGTAGTATAGCCTTCCTGATAAGCCATTTTGACAAAGCTAGCCAGCATGCCGTAACTGCTGGCTCCCAATGCCACGTATAGAACTCCTTTTAAAGTTTTATTTTGAATCATATTAATCTTTTTAGAGCATGCAAAATTAGTTTTCTGCATCAATTAGATTAATGAATCGACATAGATAAAACTTATGTGTTTATAGATTTGAAAGTTTTTAAAGCTATTTAAGCGCTTTAAAACTTTGATTGCTTTTACTTTAAAGGTTTTGAGCAAATTAAAATAAACCCTGTAAAGGATTGCTTTTTATCCCAATTTTATGATGATCAAAAGCCATTTTTTCTTTTAATAAACTCGCATATACAGATCTAAAGTCAATTTGGTATTTCAAATCACCTTGAGATAAATCAGCAAGGTTAGGATTGTTCCCTATGACTTTTCCTTGGTTTTGTCCGCCTATTACAAACATTGGTGCCGCGGTTCCGTGATCCGTTCCGTTGCCATTGTCTTTTACTCTTCGTCCAAATTCAGAAAAAACAACGATTGTTACATTTTGAAGTAAATTGGCTTTTTTCAAATCCTGATAAAAGCTGTATAAAGCGCTGTCTAATTCTTTGAATTTATTGTTTTGAATGGTTAATTGATTGTCATGTGTGTCATAACCACCTTGTGAAGTGTAGTAGACTTTCGAATTTAAATTTCCTTTAATCAATCGGGCAATCCATTCCAGATTTTTCCCTAATGCATTTTTAGGATAGCTGGTTTCGGCAGTCGATTTGCCTAAGGCAGTCTGAATTTCTTCCGAACCTTCTAAAACCGAATTGGCTACTTTTCGAACAAAATCTAAGGAAGGATTTTCAGATAAAACATCTGTTTCTTCTTTGATGTTTTTGATTTTAAATCGGTCCGGATCTTTTACAGTAATAGAGTTTGGACTATCTCCTTTTAAAGATAAATTATCAATTGAATCGATGTTAATTCCCGCTGTAGGAGTGTGCGTTACACATTGTAGATCTAAATAGCGTCCCAGCCAGCCTTCGTTGATATATTGACTGGAATCAGAAGCAGTTTGCCAGATTTCCTGACTTCTAAAATGGGAACGATTAGGTTCAGGATAACCTACGTTTTGAATCACAGATAAATCGCCATTTTGTTGCATCTGGGCAAATCCTTTTAGCGAAGGATGAAATCCCATTCCTTTAGTAGTTGAAATAACTTCGTTTTTAGAAATGGCAATATTGGGACGTAAATTGTAATACAAAGGATCTTCAAAAGGGATGAACGTATTTAAGCCGTCGTTTCCGCCATTCAATTGGACAAAAACTAAACATTGTTCACCTATAATGAGGTTTTTTTGAGTAGCATAAGAAAACAAAAAATTAGGAAGTAACAGGGTTCCTCCTGTTAATGTTCCTGTAAGCGATAGAAAGTTTCTTCTGTTCATAATCAGATAATTAAGGGGAGGTTGTTAAATTAATTGAAATTCAGGTTCTTTGACCATTGCATTAAAAAGTCTTAAAACCGCCTGATTAGCATTTTGAGCATAGGCATCAAAATCGTATTTCAGGATGTTTTCGAAGTCCTTTTGACTTTCGTTGTCTATTTTGAACAATAATCGATTTGATAATTCACTAATTATTTCTTTGTTAGTACCCTGTTTCCATTTCAAATTAACCATTGTTTTTTTGAAATTAGGACGATTATCTTTTTCCTCCATCATATTTCCGATGGCTTTTTTGTTGAAAATTTCTCTTCCGCTACAATATAAATCCGCCAGATTGTTTCGCTGTAAATAAATTTGTGAAGTCAGCCATGATTTGCCGCCTTCCCAGCCTTTTACATTAGGCTGGTTAAATAAATCCATGCCTTGTCCTTTCAGGAAAGCCACTAGTGGTCGGTTGCTTCTCGGGTCAATTTGTAATTCTGACAGGATTTGCAAGCTGTATTCTAATGGGTTTTTGATTTTAGAACCGGCCGTTTTTTTGTCAAATTCTTCGGTAAATATTTTTTCTAATAAAGGTTTGATTTCAAAATTCTGTTTTCTAAAATAATCACCATAATAGGTTATTAGTTTTTCGCTTGGGTTATCATAAATAAACCATTGCAAAATTTTACGGGTAAAAAGATAAGGACTATTCTTTTGTTTAAAAATAATATCAACAAGATCATCTGCTTTAAAATGTCCTTTTTTACCAAAATATATTATTTCCGAATCGTCGGCAATACGATCACGGTAAACACCACCATTATCACCAATGCCCAGACCTGCTAAGGCTTTAGCTCCATTTTTAATATCATCTTCGGTATAATTGCCAATTCCCAGAGTGAAAAGTTCCAGTAATTCCCGACTTAAATTCTCGTTGATTTTTCCTTTGCGGTTGTCACCATTATCTAAATAACGAATCATCGCATTGCTTTTGATGATGTCTTTAGTTAATTCTTTGAAATTACCAAAAGCATGTTTTCGAAGCAGTTGATTATGTTCAAAAATCCAATAATTGATTTTGACTTTTTGAAAAGTAGATACAAAATGATTGTGTAACAGCAAGGTCATTTTTTCTCTCAGCGGAAAAGAGTCGTTTCTCATTTTGTCAATCCACCAGGATTTCATTTCTAATGATATTTGGGCTTCCTGTTTTTGAAATTCTTGTTTTTTTTCTCTGTCCAGAGCGTTGTTTTTTTTGCGTAATTCTCTAAAATCAGCCATGGTTTTAGGACTATCTTTTAGAAAATCAGGAATACTTTTATCAAAATCAGTTTTAAATGAGGCTTCGAGGAATTTTGAAATCCCCATTTTTTCAATGTTTGCTGCTTGCTGGTTTGAAAAGCCCAAACGAAGGGACCAAAGGTTGTTGTGGTTCATAATAGATAGGGTTTGTTTGGTTGTTGGTAACTAAGATGTTAAATAATGAAAAAGGTTTAATGTTATACATTTTTTTCGTTATAAAAAAAATAGTTGGCAGGGTAGGGAAAATGTATTCTAGGTTGTCTTATTAATAAAAACTATTATTTAATCAATAAATTGTACGATTATGAAAAAGATACAGACCTTATTTTTTTTATTTTTTTTAGGGACTATTAATTTACAAGCACAAAACGCGACCGTGAAAAGTGAAACAAATGTGAATGTTTCAACAGATAAAATGTCCTATTATCAAAAACGTGGAGCAGAGGATGCTCAATACGAATTAGCTTTTGTAGCCAAAACAAAGGCAGAGGAAAAGGCTTTTTGGAAAGAACAAAAAGAATATGAGAAAACCCTAAAGCAAAAGGACCGAAAAGCCTATCGTGCTTATATGGCAAGTAAGAAGGAATAATATACTGAACATTATGACCATTGCGATGCCCACTGTCATCATGACCCAATGTTTTATACTTATGCAGGTTATTACTATTATGGTTATGAAAGACCTTATTATCAAAGAAGTTATAGCCCAACAAGTACAACTACCAGAATTAGCGTAGGTGCCCCAAGCCTGCGTTTAGGTCTTTAATGTTTTAAAGGCTAAAATATCCGTCTCGTTTTTTTAGAACGGGACGGATTTTGTATTTAAAATAATTAACTATTTCACAAATAATAAGAATACAAGAAAGGCTGCCTCATCAGGACAGCCTTCACTTTTAAATAATAAACCAAAACATTATTTATTATGAGAATTTTATAGGTTTAAAATGGGATATTATGATTTTACATAAACAGGAGCTGGTTCTTTTCCTTCTACTATGATTTCATCATCATTTGTTTTTACTGCAAATTTCACTGCCAAAACAATAACTCCGGTAATTAAAATGATGATTCCTAAGATATAGAAAGCGTTAGTATAATCAATTAAATCTTTAGTTTGAGCAACGCCACTTTCGTTAATTACATCTTTTGAGAATTTAACCGCTTTGGCTTTGAATAAGAAAGCAATCAACATCGCACCAATATTTCCACCTGCACCCACAATTCCGGCAACACTTCCTACTGCTTTTGGATTTACGAATGGTACTAAGCTGTAAGTTGCTCCGTTTGCCATTTTTAAACTTACTCCAAATAAGAACATTAAAAAGATGGCAACGCCTAATTGATCTGTCATACCAAAGAAAATAATTCCGATACCTTCTAATACAAGTAATAAGGCTAATAATAAATTTTTACCTGAAAAACCATAGCTTTTACCCACTTTGTCAGCAACGATACCTCCTAAAGGTCTTGCGAAAAGATTGATTAATCCAAAAATACCTGCACAGATTCCGGCTGTTTTTAATGATGCACCAAAAGTATCCGTGAAGTAAATAGGAGCAAAATTGTCAATAGTGATTTCTACACCAAAACAAGCAGCATAAGCAACTGTTAAAACCCAGGTACGGTAATCTTTAACAGCAAGCATAAAAGTGTTTTCTTTATTGCTGTTTTGGATACCAAGTTCTTTGTAGTTTCCGTTTGGTAAATCTTTAGTATATCTGAAATAGATAAAAGCAAAGAACAATAACATGAATCCTGGAACAATCATAGCGTATCTCCAGCTGTCCTGCTCCGTACAAAGTCCTAATCCTACACATCCTGCAGCAATTATAGGCATCATGATATTGGCTAATCCGGCACCAGCATTACCAAAACCTCCTGCTGTAGCGTTTGCCGTTCCTTTAATAGACGGAGCAAACATTACTGAGGTGTGAAATTGCGTAATTACAAATGAAGCTCCAATAACACCAATAGCTAATCTAAAGAAAAGGAAACTTTCATATGATTGTGAAGTACCTATTAAAAAAACCGGTATCGAACAAACTATTAATAACCAGGTGTAGGTTAATCTTGGACCAAATTTATCCACTAATCTACCGATTAATAATCGGGCAACGATAGTTGCAGATACAGCTGCAATTTGAATATTTCCTAATTGGTCTTTTGTAAGGTGTAATTGTTCTTTAGCCAATGGCATAAGAGATGACATACCAAACCATGCAAAAAAGGAAAAGAAAAAAGTTAACCATGTAATATGAAAGGTACGCATTTGAACGCCTTTTCCACTAAAAATGTTTAAACTTGAAAGCGGTTGATTTGTTGAAATTGAACTCATTTTTAAAGAATTTAATTGTTTATTTTGTCTTGTTTTGTTTTCGCTCGTTTAAGTAGTGAACTTACGTCTAAGTGTTTTACTTATTTACAAGGCAAAATTACTAGCATTGTTTGGATTAAAAGTTGCGAAAACGCAGTTTTTGGAAAATAATTACGTATTTTTACGTAAGTATTTGTTAGGTATGGTAACTTATAGTTACGTATGAATAATAAAAACGTACTGTTTACAAGGGATTTAAAGCTTTGAGTAGAAAAAAATGAGACTTAGAAACTTTTCTACGTAACTAATTCGTTTTATTGATTTTTGTTGCATTTTGTGCGAAAAGACTTTTTTAAAAATATGAAACCGCTAGGAGGATAAAAAAATTAAGTTGTTGTTAAACACAATCTTGTCATTCCGTAGGAATCTCATCAAGTAATTCTACAAAGAAAAATGCCACACGAAAGTATTCGTGCGGTGTGGGGCTAACCGGGCGGTTGGGTCATTATCATACTATTATAGAACCAAAAAAAGGCGCAATGGTACTAAAAACATCCTGTAGCGTACTTAAAAAGTACCTTAGGGTACTTAAAAACGCCCATTTGCGGAGTAAAAAAAGACGTTATAGTACTAAAAAGAGTCCCTTAACGTACTTAAAAAAGACTATTAGGTACTTTTTTGGTTCGTGTATAGAACCTTTTTGGTTCGTTTTAGGGACAAAAAAAGCCCCTTTTGTTCAATGGGGCTGGAAATAGTAGTTGTATTTTACTGTATAGGCATTGATGGTTTGGTAGTGGGGAACTGGCGAAGCAATCTCATCAAGTAATTCTACAAAGAAAAATGCCACACGAAAGGATTCGTGCGGCAGCGTGGGGGAAAAGACTTTTTTTAAAGTATTGAACCATTAAGGGATGAAGTGAATTAAGTTTTTTTAAATGCAATCTTGTCATTCCGTAGGAATCTCATCAAGTAATTCTACAAAGAAAAATACCACACGAAAGGATTCGTACGGCAGCGTGGGGAAACAGCTGTTATATGACGCCTTTGTTATAAAACCGTTTTCCATATTCTGTTTTCTCTGTCCATTACAAGCACTTCTTTATTGTCAACTTTCAGAATCCTTTTCGGTAAAATTTCTTTTGGAAAAGTAATTGTGTGTTCGATTTCGAAGAAGTCATTTTTATATTCAAGAATTTGAATTTTATAAGCTTCGTCAGTTCCTGGATTATTAAAAGTCAAATACTTTTCGGTGTTTTCTATTCTCAATGGAAAACCTTCAAGTACTAATTGTCTACAACTTTTGATTTCTAATAAAATATATTTCTCTGAATTATATTCTGTTTTTTGAATCACAATAATTGAGTTCTTAATTACTCCAAGTTCTTCAAACTTTACGTAATTCTCGTCAGATTCGTTATCCGAATATTTTAGTCGTTTCTTATTGACACAGTCAAATAGCAAAGTGTTTTTTCCACGATACTTTCTTTGGTTTTTAACCATAAATATTTCTTCTAGCTTCTGTATTCTTATTGAGTCATTTACTAAAGAAAATTTATTCTGTGAATGAGCACTAAATGTCAAAAGTAGTATTAGGAAAGTGTATTTTCTCATGAGTTGTCTAAAGGTGTCACATAACTAGTTTATACACGCATATACCAAACTAGTTAGATCCTTTATCGGGTTATGCGCATGTTTTAGTTTTTTTGCGTATTATTTCTAATTGCAAAACACAAATATAAAAACTTTTCTTACTTGTAAAAGTCCGAAGCATTGAATTTTCCTTAACATTAAAAACTCTTAATAAACCTTAAATCTCTTCATGGTTTAAAAAAAATTATCTCCTGTTATTGATAATCTCGGCCAATAATTTCTTAGCTCTTAGTAGTTTTACTTTGACGTTGTTAAGAGGTTCGTCAATTTTATCGGCTATTTCCTGATAGCTCATTTCCTGAAAATAACGCAATTGGATCACTTCCTGATAATGCGGTTTCAGTTCTTTGATGTATTGCAGTAATTGCGACAGGTTTTGCTCGGTGATGAGTTCGTCTTCTTTAGACGGAGTGGTATCGGCAACATTGTAGGCTTTCTGGTCTTCCTCTTCGGTGATTTCCACAAAAAGGCTGGATTTTCTTTTGCGAAGCATATCGATATACACATTCTTAGCAATCGAAATCAACCAGGTGTTGAATTGAAATTCAGGATTGTAAGTTGCTATTTTGTCAAAAGCTTTCGAAAAAGTTTCTATCGTAATATCTTCGGCATTGGTCTCGTTCTCTGTTCGTTTAAGCATAAATCCATAGACCTCGTTCCAATACTGATTCAACAGAAAAGTAAAGGCGGTTTGGTCTCCCTGTTTCGCTTTTTCGATTTGAGTTTTTATTTCCAATTGACCGGTTTTGAAAAAATATTAGTAAAGAATACGTTAATTTGTGTAAAAACAAGCGCTAATTCTACAATTGGAAACCAAAATTTAATGTCTTTTTCTTTTAATTTACCGGCAGAGAATCCGATGCAAATCCAGGCACACAAATATCTTAAACCTACTAAACTCAACACCAAAATCCATTGGAATTGGAATGCCAATAAAATGGTTGCCAAAACGATAAATAAGAGTTGGGAACTAAAAAAGAATCCCAATTGTAACTGGTCAACCGTTTTATAATGTTTAGCAGTAGCTACATGACGTCTTTTTTGGGTAAACCATTCTTTGAATGTTTTCTTAGGTTCAGAGTAAGTAAAACTTTCCGGAGTGTAAGCCACTGTGGTATTACTGCCATTTGCAGCTTCGTTAATGAATAAATCATCATCGCCGGAACGCACCTGAATGTGATTAATAAAACCATTTACCTTGAAAAATTCTTCTTTTTTGTACGCCATATTTCGACCTACTCCCATATAAGGATGTCCTAGTTTAGCCCATGAAAAATATTGGATAGCTGTCAATACCGTTTCAAAACGAATCACTTTGTTCAGGAAGGAATTGGCTATCTTTTCGTAGCCTCCGTAACCTAAAACGATTGTTTTGTGTAAGGTAAATTGTGAACTCATAGCTGTAATCCAATCTTTTGATGTAGGGAAACAATCTGCATCCGTAAAAAGCAAATATTCTTTTTTAGCCGCCTTGATTCCTAAGGTTAAAGCGTATTTTTTATTGCCCCAAAATGCTTCGTTGTTTTCAACCTTAACGAGACGAATGTTAGAATATTGTTTCTCGAAGGATTCAAATAATTCTAAAGTGTTATCACTTGATGCATCATCAATCAGAACTATCTCAAAATCAGGATAGTTTTGTTCAGCTAATAACGGAACATATTTGGCCACATTTTCTTCTTCGTTTTTGGCACAAACGATAACAGAAATTGGAATTCGTTTAGGCGTAATTTTTTGTGCTTTGGCGAAAGCAAATTTCCCAAAAACACCTAAATAATACGCAATTTGAATAACAACAATAACAATAAAAAAGTAAAGAATCGGTATAAGCATCTGAGTTTAAAGATTGTTTAATCCCCATCCCGAAGCCTCAGGAAAGGACAGTGCAAAGGTATAAATAGAATTAGGATTTGAAAATGATACAATATGAATTTTAAAGAAAATTTTCTGTCTAATTTTTGATTTTAAATGATGTTTACTTCGGCTTCAATTTGGATTGCAAAGGTTTCAAAAACTGTGTGTTGTACTTTTTTAGCAACTTCCAGAATTTCCTGTCCCGTTGCATTGCCATAATTCACTAAAACTAAGGCTTGATTTTTATGAACTCCTGCATCGCCAAAACGTTTTCCTTTAAAACCGGCCTGTTCAATTAACCAGCCCGCAGGAACTTTGACTTCGGTTGCCGAAACATCATAGAATTTCATTTCAGGGAATTTTTGATGGATTTTTTCGAAATCAACTTTCAAGACAATTGGGTTTTTGAAAAAACTACCGCTGTTTCCCAGTTCTTTTGGATCTGGTAATTTACTTTGTCTGATGGCAATTACGGCATTGCTTACCTCTTTTAATCCCGGATTTTCGATACCATTTTTAGATAATTCACCTAAAATATCACCGTAAGAAGTGTTGATTTTATGATTGCGTTTCGTTAATTTAAAAACCACAGAAGTAATGATGTATTGGTCTTTTACTTCGTGTTTAAAAATACTTTCTCGGTAACCAAAATTGCATTCAGAATTACTGAAAGTTCTCATTTCCTGAGTAGCAATATGGATGGCTTCGCAGGAAACAAAGCTGTCTTTGATTTCAGCACCATAAGCGCCAATGTTTTGTACCGGAGTTGTTCCCACATTTCCCGGAATCAGCGACATATTTTCGAGTCCGCCAAAATTTTGGTCAATGTTCCAAAGTACAAATTCATGCCAGTTTTCACCCGCTTGAGCTTCAACCCAAACGTAATCATCGTCTTCCTGGGTGATTTTTTTTCCTTTCAAATCAATATGAATCACTAAAGCATCAATATCTTTGGTTAAAAGCATATTGCTTCCGCCTCCTAAAATAAATTTCTTTTCATCTTTATGTTCTTTCAAAACAGTTTCCAAGTCGGCTACGGAGTGAACGGCAACAAATTGTTTTGCTTTGGCTTCAATGCCAAAAGTATTGTAGTTTTTTAAAGAAAAATTTTGTTGAATTTCCATAAAAGAAAGCGCTTTTTAAAGATTGAATTTGCGATTCAAAAGTAAGAATTATAATTTTTGATTTTACTGCAAAGAGGGAAAGTTTCTTTAAACCATTAAGAAATTAAGAAAATTTAGAAAAGGATCGCTTAATGAAACTTAATTTCTTAATGGTTTGTTTTTTTTAATGTTTCATTTCAGTCAATTCATGGTATTTATCGGTAATGATTTTCATTTTGTTTTTTGAATTTCATGTATTGTAGTTATTCGTCACATTTATATCTTCTTTCTTTAATAATTTTATATTTACCTCCTTTGTTTTGGATGACCCAAAATGAATAATCTACAGTAGAGTAATTTTCTTTTCCGATGAATTGCCCTAAATCTACTGAATATTTTGATTTTGAGATAGAATTGTTTGTGAATTCATTGTTTACAATAAATAGTATCTTATTGTCTATAAAAGTTGTATATATATATTTAAGTCCTTTTTCAGCTATTAAGTTTTCAATATAATATTTACTAATTAAAATTTTATCATTGCTAATAAAATCGATATACCAGTTAAGACTTTTTGTCTGGCAAATCATATCTTTTTGGATTATTTTCTGTAGTGCGTTTTGTAAATTTGAGTTTTCAATAAAAACTATTTCGGATGTGTATTTATTTTCAAAATTAATATTTTGTGAGTAACAAAAAATGTTGAAAATCAAAAAAATATTTAATGTAAATAATTGTTTCATTATAATTTATTGGTTTATTTTTTTTGAAGCAGTTGTGTTAATTAATTCATGGTATTTGTCTGCAATAATCTTCATGTTAGTTTGGTAATTAGCATTTTCTTCCACAAATTTTCTGTTTTGAATAACAGCCTGATTTCTGTAGTCTTTATTTTCAAAAGCCCAAAGAATTTCATCAGCCAACATTTCGGTATCGTTTACCGTAATTAACTGTCCGTTTTCGCGATGACGAATCCAACTTTGATTTCCGGGAATGTTCGAAACTATTGGGTAACAACTGCAAGCCATAGCTTCAAATAAAGAGGCCGAAACGCCTTCGGTTACAGGCATGCTGATGTAAATGTTGGCTTGTTCAAGCAATTCAGGAAGTTTGGTATTAGGAATTCTGCCTGTGAAAATGACTTTGTTTTCAATTTGCATTTTCGTTGCTAAATCTTTTAAAAAAGTTAAGTTCTTTCCATCGCCAACAATAGTCAAGGTAAAATCAATTTTTCTTTTATTCAAAAGATAAAAAGCCTGAAGAATAATTTCGTGTTGGTATTCTGGTAACAGTGAACGAGTGACAATCGCATGAATTTTATCAGGATTGGCAATGTTTTTATTTTCGAATGAACTTAAATCAATTCCTTTGGGCAATACTAAAACTTTGGTCATATCCACTTTGGAATTCTTCATGTGTTCCGCCATTATAGGGCCCCAAGCATGAATAAGCGTCGCTTTTTTGAAAGCGTAATTTTGTAAAATTTTCTTGAAAGGAATTGTGATGGAATTTTCAGGCCAAAGATCTGTTTTGCCTTGTTGGGCAATGGCTGAGGGTTTTAATCCTGATATTGCTGCCAGAAAACCATAACTGGTAGTTCTTTCGGCAATAATCATATCGGGTTTTTGCTGACGAATTGCTTTTTGAATGCTAAGAGGAGCAAGGATAAACTCCAGTGTTCTTTTTATTCTGTTGGAAAAAGTAGTATTAGGAGTTTGTAATTCCCAACTAATAATTTCAAAATCGCCAAATTCTTTCAGACCATTCATCCATGTAATGGCATCGGCACGGTAACTTTCGCCCAGAAAAAGTATTTTCCTTTTTTTCATCAATTATTTATTTGCCACAGATTAAAAAGATTTCCTTGAGTTTTCAAAAATGTTTAACCGCAAAGATTAAATGAAAGATTTTTTATTGTCTTTTAAAACGCAAAGAACACAAAGTTTAAGGTACTTTGCGCAAACTTTGTGTTCTTAGCGGTTAAAAAAAGCTTCAGGATGCTTACTAAAATTCGTCCGTTTCTAAAGCGCGATTCATGAATTCATTCAGAGGTTTTAACAGTATTAATTTCTGACTCATTTTAGAAACAAAGTCTTTTTGTAATACTTCTGAAAAATCTATTTTTTGAATGGTTTCAAAACTTTTTAATTTTAAAAATTCAATCGCTGGATGGTCTTTTTCGTAACCTCTTGGCGGAGTTTTTAGTACGCTTTTTTCATTACGGCTAAAATCGCCAAATTCTCTTTTAAAATTAGGCTCATTCAAAATCGCTTCCAAATCTTCGTAGAAAAAGGCAATTTCTTTGCGTATTTTTTTTAGTTGATCCGGATCTGGTGAATAAAATCCTCCCGCTATAAAACTGGCTCCACGCTCGATATGAATGTAATATCCTGCACGATTTGCATCTTTTAAACCTGAAGAAAGCCAAATACCCATGTGTGATTTATAAGGTGATTTATCTTTAGAAAATCGAATGTCTCTGTTGATTCTAAAAGTACAATTTTTAATTTCAAGCATTTCTAATGCTGGATCCATCGGTTTCATGGCATCAAGAAAATCACTTACTAATTGATGGTAGTCTTTCTTATAAGCTTCGTATCTTTTTTTATTGTCTTGAAACCAGTCGCGATTATTGTTGATTTTTAAATCGTCAAGGAATTGTATCGAGTCTTTTGAAAGCATGGTGTGATTAATTTAATTGTTTGCTTAAATCGGTTTCACTAATATAACCTGAATGGCTCCATTTAAGTTCTTTGGATTCGTATAGCAAAAGAGTTGGTAGCGTACTTATTTTTAAATTTTTAAGTAAAGTTTTGTGTTCATCTGCATCTAAGCGAATGATGGTTACTTTATCTTTTAAATTATTTTGCATCTTTAGTAGGTAAGGAGTCATTAATTTGCAAGGAGCACACCATTCAGCATAAAAATCAATTAGTACCTTTTTATCTGAATTCAACAGTACTTCATATTCTTGATTTGACATACCAATGATTTTATCATTAGGTTTTGTAAGTCCGGCGGCATCCCATTTTAAAAATCCACCTTCAAGTTCATAAATATTTTTAAAGCCTAATTCGGCTAGTTTTTCTGTTGCTTTCTTGCTTCTTCCTCCACTTTTGCAATACACAAATACAGCTTTGTTCTTATCTAATTTTTCAACATTTTTAGCAAAATCACTAGCAAACCAGTTTTCATTTACAGCGTTTTCAATATGTTCTAAGTTAAATTCTTCAGGTGTGCGTACATCTAAAATTTGAGGGTTTTTTGTAGTGTTTATTTTTTCAGCAAAAGCTAAAGCGTCAATGGTTTTTATGTTTTTTGAAGTTTGTGCATTGCAGGAAATAACTAATGTCAGTAGAAAAAATACAACAAGGGATTTAAGTTTCATGGTGTTTTTAAGTTTAAAACTAAGGTACGAAGTTAGTTTTTTTATTTTTTGCTAAGGAGCTTTTATCGTTAAAATCTTTTGCCACAAATTACATTGGTTAAAAAGGATTTCTTTCTTTTTGAACTTTGCGAAATGCTTTCTTTCCTTTGTGGTTAAACTAAAATCACAAATTAAAAATCTTATACGACTGATGTGTCGATTTGACAATCGTTTCGGTACGTTCCGGATGTGTGTCTGAAATAAAAAGTTGGCCAAAAGTATCTGAATTCACCATTTCGACAATTTTAGCTACGCGGGTTTCGTCCAGTTTGTCAAAAATATCATCAAATAATAAAATAGGTTTTACGCCGCTTTGTTTTTTTAGAAATTCAAATTGAGCTAATTTCAAGGCAATCAAAAATGATTTTTGCTGACCTTGGGAACCAAATTTTTTAATAGGATGATTATCGATTTCAAAAGATAAATCGTCTTTATGAATTCCGGTGCTGGTGTAATGCAAAGCACGGTCTTTATTGATGTTTTCCTGTAAAAGTGTCAATAAATCGTTTTCAAACAAATGGCTTTCATACACTAATTGCACTGATTCCTGAGAGTCCGTTATAGCGTGATGGTGTTTGCTGAAAATTGGGATAAATTCGGCTATAAATTCTTTTCTTTTTTCAAAAATATATTGGGCAAATTCATTTAGTTGCTCATTATATATAGATAAGGTGTCGTTATCAAAAACATGATTTAAGGCAAAATATTTCAACAGAGCATTACGCTGACTCATTACTTTTTGGTATTGAATGAGTTGTTGCAAATAATGGGAATCGAGTTGGGAAATGATGCTGTCAATAAATTTTCGTCGGGTTTCACTGCCTTCGATGATTAAATCCCTATCGGCTGGCGAAATGATTACGAGCGGTATAAAACCAATATGATCGGAGAATTTATCATAAGCCTTACCATTGCGTTTTAGTACTTTTTTTTGTCCTTTTTTTAAGCTGCAAACCAGTTGTTCGGTCCTTTCGTTTTTGATGAATTCGGCATCAATTACAAAAAACTCTTCGCCGTGTTTGATATTTTGAACCGCTAGCGGATTAAAGTAACTTTTGCCATAAGATAAATGATAAATTGCGTCCAGAACATTCGTTTTTCCAATGCCGTTTTTGCCCACAAAACAAATGATTTTGCCTTCAAATTCGAAACTGGCTTCCGAAAAATTTTTATAATTGAATAGAGAAATTTTTTTTAAGTACATTTTAGTAGTCTGCTGCTGTTGCCGAATTTACTGTTTTAGTCAGGGCTTTTGAATGAGGCTGCAAATTATTGAAAAATATCGATATAAATGGCTTTTGAAGTTTTTCTGTTTAAAAAAAGGCAGGCTTGATTTAGATAGAATTCCATAAGTTAAAAATATTTTCGATTTAGATATAAAATATTAGTTTTTATGTGTGAGTTTCAATAAAAATTTTATTTTTGCGGTTCACTAAATTAATTTTAAATGGCTACGTATAATAAAAGAGGATATAAAGCACCAAAAGAAAAGGAAGTAAAAGAGGTAGTAGAAGAAGTGGTAATTGACGAAAAAAACAGTACAACTGCTGAGGTTTTTTCTAAATTAGATGAAACTGCATCTAAAACGGAGGATTGGGTTGCTAAAAACCAAAAAGTTATTATTGGTGTAGTAGGAGCTATTGCTTTATTAACAGTAGGTTATTTAGGATATCAGAAATTTATCGCTGAGCCTAAAGAAGATGAGGCTGCAAGCGAGATGTTTGTAGCGCAACAAAATTTCCAACAAGCTGTTGACGGAGTTGCTAGTGATTCTTTATATAAATTAGCTCTTAATGGTTCAGAAGGAAAGTTTGGATTTGTTAAAATAGCTCAGGAATATTCAGGAACTTCAGCGGGTAATTTGGCTAATTATTATGCAGGACTTGCTTATTTGAATACTGGAAAATACGATGAAGCGATTGAATATTTGGGAAAATTTAACTCAACGGATGTTGTTCTAAGTGCATTGGCAAAAGGAGCAATTGGTGATGCTTATTCTGAGAAAAAACAAGATAAAGAAGCTTTGGATTATTATGTGAAAGCTGCTGAGTCAAATAAAAATGACTTTACAACACCACGCTTTTTGTTAAAAGCTGGAAAAACAGCTTTGGCTTTAGGACAAAAAGAAGATGCTTTGAAGTACTTGACAGATATTAAAGAAAACTACGAAAATACTCCTGAAGCTGCTTCAGTTGATGCATTGATTGGTTTGTCTCAATAATAATAAATTGCATTTAAAGATATTGGTGATTACAAGGGGTGGTACTTGTAATCACCAATTTTTATTTATAAATTGAAAGTTTAAAAAAAATACATTTGATATGGCAACAATAAATAAAAATTTGTCAGATTACGACAAGAATGCACTTCCGAATGCAAAGCATTTTCGTTTTGGAATTGTAGTTTCGGAGTGGAATGAAAACATTACTGAAGGTTTGTATAAAGGTGCAGAAGAAGCGCTTTTAGATAATGAAGTTCCGGCTGAAAATATTATCAGATGGAATGTACCGGGAAGTTTTGAGTTGATATATGGGGCGAAAAAAATGCTACAGACTCAAAAAGTAGATGCTGTAATTACCATAGGTTGCGTAATTCAAGGCCAAACCAAACATTTTGATTTTGTGTGCGAAGGAGTAACTCAAGGAATTAAAGATTTGAATATACAAACGGATATTCCGGTTATTTTTTGTGTGTTGACTGATAATACCATGCAGCAATCAATTGACAGAAGTGGAGGAATTCATGGTAATAAAGGAACTGAAGCAGCTATTGCAGCGATTAAAATGGCTTATATTCGTGAGCAAGCTACTTTAGTACATGATTTTGCAAATAAAAATTTATTGACTTCCGGAGCTGCTCAGTTAGGCGAGGGGACTCCTTTAGAATTGAAAGAGTAAAAACTAAATAATTCAGAATGAAACCTATACTGTTTTTGTAAAATGGTATAGGTTTTTTTGTTTTATTTATGATTTGCAAAAGAAGAAAAGCCAGTCAAAATTTATTAAATTTGCTGGTCTTAGTCATTCTCTGGCTACTAATTATAGAAAACTGAAAACAGAATAAAATGTCGAGTATCATTCAATTACTTCCGGATCATGTTGCTAACCAAATTGCTGCTGGTGAAGTGGTTCAGAGGCCGGCTTCGGTAGTTAAGGAATTACTTGAAAATGCGGTTGATGCTAATGCAACTGACATCAAATTGATTATTAAAGATGCCGGTAAATCACTCGTTCAGGTAATTGATAATGGAAAAGGCATGAATGTGACTGATGCGCGCTTGTGTTTTGCGCGTCATGCAACTTCTAAAATTCGTCATGCCGAAGATTTGTTTAGTTTGCATACCAAGGGGTTTAGAGGAGAGGCTTTGGCTTCTATTGCTGCGATTGCCCATGTGGAAATGAAAACCAAGCAGGATCAGGAGGAGTTGGGAACCCAGATTGTTATTGAAGGAAGTAAGTTTATTTCTCAGGAAGCAGCGGTGTTGCCAAAAGGGACTTCGTTTGCTGTCAAAAATTTGTTTTTTAATATTCCTGCCCGACGCAATTTCTTAAAGTCGGATACCGTGGAATACCGTCATATTATTGATGAATTTCAACGGGTGGCTTTGGCTCACCCAAATATTCATTTTACATTTTACCATAATGGAAGTGAAATGTATAATTTACCTATTTCGACACTAAGACAACGTGTGGTTAATGTTTTTTCAGGAAAAACTAATGAAAAATTAGTTCCGGTTCAGGAAGATACTGAAATAGTAACAATTCAGGGGTTTGTTTGCAAACCTGAGTTTGCCAAAAAAAACAGAGGCGAGCAGTTTTTCTTTGTCAATGACCGATTTATAAAAAGTGGTTATTTGCATCATGCGGTTATGGCTGCTTATGACGGAATTTTGAAAGACGGTACACAGCCGAGTTACTTTTTGTATTTAACGGTTCCAGCCAACGCTATTGATATTAATATTCATCCTACGAAAACAGAAATCAAGTTTGATGATGAGAGTGCTTTGTATGCCATTTTAAGGGCTTCTATTAAGCATAGTTTGGGACAGTTTAATGTGGCGCCAGTTTTAGACTTCGAAAGAGATGCTAATTTAGACACGCCTTATCATTATAAAGATTTAGAAGGAATAACGCCAACCATTCAGGTGGATAGTACTTTTAATCCGTTTTCTGATGATAAAGTCAATAAACATTATGCTGGTTCAGCAGCTACAAGTTCAGGTTCTTCTTCTGGTTTTTCATCAGGTTATAAAAAAACTGCTGCTACTTCTGGTTGGGAAAGTTTATACGTAGGTTTGAAACAAGAAGCTGATTTTCCAGATGAACCTGCTGAAATATCGTTTGAAAGTGAAGAAGTGACCGCTTCTTTATTTAATGATGAAGAAGTAGAGCATGCCGTTCAAAATGTGTATCAAATTCACAAAAAATATATTGTTTCGCCTATCAAGTCTGGAATGGTAATTGTTGATCAACAGCGTGCGCACCAGCGCGTTTTGTATGAACAATTTTTGACTAATATGACCGTGCATCAGGCATCGAGTCAGCAGTTATTATTTCCGTTGAATTTGTATTTTTCAACTAGCGAAATGCAGTTGATTGCCGAATTAAAGCTTTCGTTGATAAATACGGGTTTTGTTTTCGAAGATACAAATGATGATCATGTAGTGATTTCCGGAATTCCGGTTAATGTTACTGAAAGTGAAGTTTCGATTCTTTTAGAGCAGTTATTGAGCGATTTACAAGATGGAATTCCGGAGAATAGTTTTAGTCAAAATGATACTATTGCCAAGTCGATGGCTAAGAGTTTAGCTGTAAAAACAGGTACAAGTTTAACAATAAAAGAACAGGAGAATTTGGTGAACGGACTTTTTGCTTGTAAAGATCCTAATGTTTCCCCGTTCCAAAAACCAACTTTCATCACCATGCGTGTGGAAGATATAGATAAAAAATTTGCAATATGATGAATGTAACTCCGGTTGTAAAACAACTGTTAATAATTAATATTATCTTTTTTGTTGGTTCCCAATTGGTGCCGGTTTCTTATGAGTTTTTATCTCTTTTCTATCCCGAAAGTGAAAGGTTTGCATTTTGGCAGTTATTTTCCCATATGTTCATGCATGCACCTTGGCCAAATTTTGCACATATTCTATTTAATATGTTTGCATTATACAGTTTTGGGTCTGCTTTAGAGCATTTTTGGGGTGGTAAAAAATTCCTGTTTTTTTATATTTCATGCGGATTAGGTGCTGCTTTGCTTCACACAGGAGTGAACTATCTTCAATTGCAATCTGTTTTAGATAGTGTTTCGGGTTTGAACTTATCAAAAGAAGATCTTCACTTGATTTTAAATGCTGATTTTTCAAGCTTATTTGATGCAAGTGGTAGAATGAAAGATGGCGAAATTGCTATAATTTTAAATAATGCTCACTGTACTCAGGAGCAATTTAATTCATTGATGCAAGCTGGGCAAATTGTACAATCAAGAGTTATAGGAGCCTCTGGCGCTATATACGGTTTACTTACTGCTTTTGCTTTCATGTTTCCTAATGCCGAATTAGCTTTGATGTTTATTCCTGTTCCCATAAAAGCGAAGTATTTTGTACCTGGAATTTTATTTGTTGATTTGTTTTTAGGATTCAAAGGAAGTTCATTGTTTGGAAGTGGTGGTACTGGGATAGCTCATTTTGCTCATATTGGCGGTGCAATTGCAGGTTTTTTGATGATGTTATATTGGAAGAAAAATCAGTTTAATAATAATCGTTGGAATTAATTAAAAAGTAAACTAAATGAATATTTTAGACGACTTAAAAATGCAATACAAACTGGGAGGAATAGTCAATAAGCTAATTTATTGGAATATTGCTTGTTTTTTGATTTCATTTGTTTTGCCTGAATTATTTCGATTGTTTAGTGTTGAAGTAAATGTTCTTCAATTTGTGAGTTTGTCTTCAAATCCGGCAGATTTGTTATGGAAGCCATGGTCATTTATCAGTTATTCTTTCTTTCATTCGGATTTTTTTCATATTTTGTTCAATATGCTGGTACTTAATTTTGCCAGTCAGTTGTTCTTAACTTTTTTTACTCAAAAACAGTTTTTAGGTTTGTATCTTTTGAGTGCTGTTTTTGCTGGAGCTGTTTTTGTAGGGAGTTATTTGTTGATGAATATTAGCGCTCCTATGATAGGTGCTTCGGCGGCTATAATGGCTGTTTTGATGGCTGTTACTGTTTACCAGCCTTTAATGCCTGTTAGGTTACTTTTGATTGGTAATGTAAAATTATGGCATATTACAGCTGTTTTACTTATACTGGATTTGATGCAATTGCGTTTAGAGAATATGGGAGGGCATATTTCGCATTTGGCTGGCGCTCTATTTGGTTTTATCTATATTAAAACTTTGCAAAATGGTACTGATTTAAGTTTAATTGTAACTAAAATTATTGATTTTTTTGCCAATGGTTTCAGAAGATCACCATCGACTCCCTTTAAAAAAGTGCATAAGAATTATTCTAAACCGGTTGAAAAACGTACAACATCCAGAATTGTAACAAAAGATAAAACGCAACAACAAATTGATGAGATTTTGGATAAAATCAGTCAGTCGGGTTATGATAGTTTAACAAAAGAGGAAAAGGATTTTTTATTCAAATCGGGTAAATAATGGTTTGAAGTTGAGCTGGCTTTGGACATTAAATAAAATAAAATGAAAAATCTTTCGTGGTTTAACAGAGGGATGTTTGTTTTAAACATTATCCTTATAGTCATTACATTTATCGCTTATGTGCTGCCCTTTTTGGCGCCTAAAACATTTCCGTTATTATCGGTATTGACTTTGTTTATGCCGGCGTTTTTCGTTTTTAATTCTTTCTTTTTTCTGTATTGGGGCATTCAATTAAAAAAAAGAATGATGATGTCTGGTTTAGTACTTTTAATTGGAATAACATTTATCAATAAATTTTATAAATTTTCAAATAAAGAGTATCCTGAAAGTGAAAATGATTTTGTGGTTATGAGCTACAATGTTAGGCTTTTCAATTTGTTTAAATGGCAAAATAGAGACGATATTCCGGAAACTATTTTAGAATTTATCAATGATAAGAACCCTGATATTTTGTGTATTCAGGAATATTCTAATTCAGCAGATGTTGATTTGAAAGTGTATCCACATCGGGCTATTTTCATGGAAGGAAATCAAATTAAAACCGGGCAGGCTATTTTTTCCAAATTTCCAATTATAGAAGAAGGTAAGATCTCTTTTCCCAATTCAAATAATAATGTAGTTTATGCCGATATAAAGAAAGGTAAAGATATTATAAGGGTTTATGATATGCAGTTGCAATCGATTAAGATTTCTCCGGATGTTAATGAAATTTCCGAAAATATTGATGTAATTAATAAACAAAAGTCGCAGCTGTTGTTTTTTAGAATAAGTAAGGCTTTCAAGCAACAGCAACAACAGGCCGAGATTTTAAGGGATAATTTGAAAGAGTGTCATTATCCCGTTATCATTTGTGGAGACATGAATAATAGTGCCTTTTCATATGTGTATCGCGTAATAAAAGGTAGTAGTAAAGACGCGTTTGAAGAGGCTGGTAAAGGTTTTGGTCAAACGTATCGTTTTAAATATTATCCTGCCCGTATAGACTACATTTTTGCCGACAGAGAAATGAAGGTAAAAAAGTTTGAAACTTTTCCTGAATTTGATAATTCGGATCATTACCCAATCATGGCAAAGCTTTCGCTGGAATAGTTTTAGCCACGAATTCACTGATTTTTTTATGTTTTTTTAACTCTGCGAAAAGACCTTTGCAATCTTTACGGTTAAACTTTTACCATGAATTATTTGATAACTAAACTTTGTGCTTTTAAGTAATCTACTGTGAATTTGCCTTCGTTAAAAAGTAAATCAAGAATGCTTAAGTTGTTGATGAAACCAAATTTATCATCAAAAACCTGAGGATAGGATTCAAAAACAGAAGGGTCTTTTTTACCATTAATTAAAAAGCGGTAATCTTTAATCGTGTTTGAATCTACTTCGTGAAAGTATTCTTCGGTAGTGGTGAATTCAAATTTTGTACGCATGCATTTAGAAATAATTTCCAAGGCTTCAAAATTTAAATCCATTAAAAAAGTATGTTTCTTTTCGAAAAAAGGAACAAAATCATCTTCGAAATATTCGAAAAAAGGAGAGCTTCTATAAGCTGCTTCTAAGGATTTGAAATGTTGTTTTTGCCAGTCAAAATCGTTTTCAATCTGTATGTCTTTCGTTTTTTGATGACTTGTTTTAGAATGTTTTATTGGGATATTCAATAACTGAACGCCATTTGGACTATAAATATAAGTACGATTTCTGTTGGTTTGTTTCTGAAAATTATCTTCCATTTCAAATACGATGCTTTCAGCTTGTATCATGGCCACAAAATGACTAATTGAGGGGAAATAGGATGGATGTAATAATGTTTTCATTTGTACCAATGTGAAATAGTTAAATCTATCTTTTTTGAATTGATTTATATTTTTTTGCCACAGATTAAAAAGATTAAGAACAGATTAATCTGTGTAAATCCTAGTAATCTGTGGCAAAAATAAAAGCTTTAATTTTTATTATACTAGATATTTGTTTTAGCTTTTCTTTTTTTCCAGAAATATTCTCCAACAAAGAATGCAGCCAAAAGAATCAAAAATATTTTGAAATGTGATTGAGGTTGCCCCTCACCGCTAACAGTAGTAAAAACTCTGTCCCAACGCACTTTGTTTAATCCTTTTCCATTAGGGTCTAAACTCATCCAGATGAAAACTGGTTTACCTACAATATGGTCTTCCGGTACATATCCCCAGTAACGACTATCTTCAGAGTTATGACGATTGTCACCCATCATCCAGTAGTAATTTTGTTTAAAAGTATAGCTGTTGACTACTTTTCCGTTTAATCTGATTTCGTTTCCGTTTACTTTTAAGTCGTTTTTGTTGCCGTTTTCGTCTTTTTCGTAAGCGGTAATAATTCTTTCGTATAATGGAAGACTTTCGGTAGTAAGTGCTACAGTTTTTCCTTTTTCAGGAATGTAGATTGGACCAAAATTGTCGCGATTCCATTTAGCATTGGCAAAAATACCGTTTTCAGGACCTTTGGTTATCTCTCTTTTTACCGAAGTTATTCCAGGGGTATTTTTTAATCTTTCAGCAGAAGCAGCTGTAAGTGCTTTGAAGTACAGCGTGTCTTTTGATTCTGTTTTGTAACCTACAGGATCAGTAATATCCAATTCTTTTAATAACTGTTCGAAGTCAATTGGTGTTTTTCCATCCAATGCAACTGCATATGAATATTGCGGTTTAGCACGTTCTGGAAGATCTAAGACTTTTCCATTAATATAAATAATTCCGTCCTTAATTGCTAAGCTGTCTCCAGCAATACCTACGCAACGTTTTACATAGTTTGATTCTTTGTCAATTGGTTTTATAACACCAGGTCTTCCTTTAGGTTCAAAAAAGTAGTGAACTGTATCTACAGGCCAGTTAAAAACGACAATGTCAGTGCGTTTTATTTTGTCTTCAATACCTGGTATTCTTAAATAAGGAAGTTGTGGCCAACTTAAATATGATTTTCTTTTGACCATAGGAATTGAATCATGAACCATTGGTAAGGCTACAGTAGTCATAGGTACTCTAGCGCCATAATTTACTTTGCTTACAAAAAGGAAGTCACCAATAAGTAATGATTTTTCTAAAGAAGAAGTAGGGATTGTATAAGGTTGTACAAAATAAGTGTGTACAAAGGTTGCTACGATGATTGCAAATAATAGTGAACTTATCGTATCAGCGGTTTTATTTTTAGGATGTAAACTTCTTTCCGCATTATACTCTAATTTTTGAGTATAATTGATATAGTAGAGGTATAATCCGCAAGTTATGATTCCTAAAAAAGTATCTAATTGACTGCGTTTACCAAAAGTTCTTAAGGTTTCCACCCAAATAACTGGAAACATAATCAAATTGATAATTGGGATAAAAAGCAATAAGGTCCACCAAGTAGGGCGACTAATGATTTTCATCAGCACAATGGCATTATATACCGGTATTGCGGCTTCCCATTTTTTTCTTCCAGCTGCTTCGTATAGTTTCCAAGTTCCTAAAAAATGAACAACTTGAATAATAAGAAAGAATACAAACCATTGATATAGTGTCATAGTTCTTTTGGATTTAAGTTAATTTTAATTTGTACTTATTGAATATTAAGAACGTCTCTCATACTGTAAATACCTTGTTTTCCTGCTAACCATTCAGCAGCAATTACGGCACCAAGAGCAAATCCTTCACGGTTATGAGCGGTATGTTTGATTTCGATGCTGTCAATACCTGAATCATAAGTCACAGTATGTGTTCCTGGTACTTCTCCGGTACGAACGGCTTCAATGTGAATTTCCTTTTCTTTTGCTTCTTCAAGAGTCCATTTAGCATATTCGCTATTTTCAATTACTCCTTGTGCTAATGAAATAGCAGTTCCACTAGGAGCATCCAGTTTGTGGATATGGTGAATTTCTTCCATTGTTACTTTGTAACCTTCTATTTTAGCCATCATTTTAGCTAAATATTCGTTTAGGCCAAAAAATAAGTTCACACCTAAACTAAAGTTAGAACTCGAAATGAAACCACCGTTTTTTTCTTTGCAAAGAGTAATCATTTCGTCATAACGATCCAGCCATCCTGTAGTTCCTGAAACTACTGGAACATTATTGTTAAAACAAGCCGAAATATTTTCAACAGCAGCCATAGGAACGCTAAAATCGATAGCTACATCAGCAGTTGAAAGAGTGTCAAAAGTGTTGAATTCATCTTTTTTCAAAACAATTTCATGACCTCTTTCTAAAGCAATTCTTTCGATTACTTGTCCCATTTTTCCGTATCCTAAAAGCGCAATTTTCATTTGTGTTCTATTTTTTAAAATTAAAAGGGATTGAATATAATCAATCCTTTTGTTTTTGGTTAAAAGTTAAAATTCAGGCTAAGCCCTACATTTGTTTTTAAATTAAGATCGTTTTGATATAATGTTGGTTTTACTGATAGACGATCATCAACATTAAATTGCATTAAAGCGGCATCAACATTGGCATCAATAATGTTTAAAACATAAAAACCTATGACGAAAAGCGAAGATAAATCACGATTACGTTGGTAAAATTTTTGACCTGCTATTAATCGGCTGTCATCTAAATATGAAAAATTGTCATCTGTATATCCTTCCAATCTTCTTTTGTACGCATCTCTAAACTGATGGTATTTTTTATTGCTGTCTATGTAGAAATAAAGACTGGTTCCAATGGCTCCGTAAACCAAAGGAATTTTCCAGTATTTCTTATTGTAAGCCTGACCCAATCCGGGTAAAACAGCCGAGTAAAATGCCGCTTTAGCAGGTGTTAAAGGATCAATATCAATAGACTTTAAAGTGTCTTTAGTAACTTCGGCCTGAGACGTTTTTTGTGCCAAAACTTTATAGTTACTTAAGATGCTAAGAAATAGTGCTATGGAAATAATTTTATTCACTATCCTTTGATTAATTCTATGATTCTATTAAAATCCTCCTGAGACTGGAAAGGAATCGTAATTTTACCTTTTCCATTATTGGCAACTTTAATGTCTACAAGATTTCCAAAATAAGAATTAAAAATTCTTTTTTGGTTATCGTCAATATCAAAAGAAGCAGCTTTTGGCTTGGTAGCTGGTTTTGGTTTTAAACTTTCATGGTAGTTTTTTACCAAAGTCTCTGTATCACGAACCGAAAGATTTTGACTTACAATTTTTTGATAAATATCGGTTTGTGCGTCTAAATCTTCAATGTTTATGATAGCTCTACCATGTCCCATACTGATGAAACCATCGCGAATACCAGTTTGAATAATCGGATCCAGTTTTAAAAGACGTAAATAATTGGCAATGGTAGAACGTTTTTTACCAACTCGGTCACTCATTTGTTCCTGTGTCAATTGGATTTCGTCCATTAAGCGTTGGTACGAAAGCGCAATTTCGATAGGGTCTAAGTCATGACGTTGAATGTTTTCAACCAATGCCATAACCAATGACTCATTGTCATTAGCAATTCTGATATATGCCGGTACGGTAGCAAGTCCCACTAATTTAGAAGCACGCAAACGACGTTCCCCTGAAATTAATTGGTATTTGTTAAAATCTAATTTTCTAACAGTAATCGGTTGGATTACACCTAATTCCTTGATAGAAGTAGCTAGTTCTTTTAAAGATTCTTCGTTAAAATTACTTCTAGGCTGAAAAGGATTTATTTCAATAGCTTCAATTTCAAGCTCAATAATGTTTCCAACAACCTTGTCAGCATTTTTGTCCTCAACAGATTTAATATCGTTTTCCGGATCTTTTAATAATGCTGATAAACCTCTACCTAAAGCCTGTTTTTTTATCGCTTTTGTCATAAAAAATTATTGGATGTCGTTTTTCTTTATAATTTCCTGAGCAAGGTGTAAATAATTAGTTGCCCCTTTGCTGGTAGCATCATAGTTAATGATACTTTCACCAAAACTTGGTGCTTCACTCAGTTTTACATTTCGTTGAATAATAGTTTCAAAAACCATATCGTTAAAATGCTTTTGTACCTCTTCAACAACCTGATTAGATAAACGCAATCTCGAATCATACATGGTTAACAATAGACCTTCAATGTCTAATTCCGGATTATGGATTTTTTGAATACTTTTAATCGTATTTAATAATTTTCCAAGTCCTTCCAAAGCAAAATATTCACACTGAATAGGTATAACCACAGAATCGGCAGCTGTTAAAGCATTTAATGTTAACAGTCCAAGAGAAGGTGCACAGTCGATGATGATATAGTCATATTCGTCTTTTACACTTTCCAATGCTTTTTTAAGCATGTACTCTCTGTTTTCCTTGTCTACCAATTCGATTTCGATAGCTACAAGGTCTATATGAGCCGGAATTACATCTACATTTGGAGCCGAACATTGTACTACAGCTTCTTTTGGAGTATTGCTGTGTTCTAGAATTTGGTAGGTACCAATTTCTACACTTTCCACATCAATACCTAATCCGGAGCTGGCGTTAGCCTGAGGATCAGCATCAATTAGTAATACTTTCTTTTCTAAAACACCTAGGGAAGCTGCAAGATTTACTGATGATGTAGTCTTTCCAACGCCTCCTTTTTGATTAGCAATCGCAATGATTTTGCCCATTTATCTTCTATAATTTTGAACGGTAAAAATACAATTTATTATTGTTTCTGAAAATCTATTTTGTTAACATTTGTTAAAGCTTGATTTGTTGTATTTTGAGTCTTTTATTGTGGTTTTCTATGAAAAATGATAAATTTTATTTTATTTTTGATAATTGTTTGTACAAGTAAAAAAGAGTTGTATATTTGCAGCCGCTTTCGGGGTGTAGCGTAGCCCGGTTATCGCGCCTGCTTTGGGAGCAGGAGGCCGCAGGTTCGAATCCTGCCACCCCGACAGAAAACCTTCTTGGACTTCAAGGAGGTTTTTTTTATTTCCAAGAATTATGTTTATATTTTATATTCAAAATCAATTGACAAACATTATGTTGGTTATTCTTCTATGTCATTAGAAGAAAGATTGCGTCGTCATTTGACTTCTCATAAAGGATTTACGGGTAGGACTAAAGATTGGGAAATCGTTTATTTTGAACCCTATGATGATAAAGGAAAAGCTATTTTGAGAGAACAGGAAATTAAAAAGTGGAAAAGTAAAACGAAGATTTTAGAATTAATTTCAAAATAATGGCAAGTTATCACTTCCTGATTGGAAATCGGGAAGGCCGCAGGTTCGAATTTCCGTTTTCGGAATAAACTCTGCCACCCCAATAAACCTTCTTGAATTTTAAGGAGGTTTTTTTGTTTTTGTCTATTCCGTTGGCTTTAAATTATTAATGGTTTATTTATCTATTATAAGATAATAAAAACTAATTAGAAAACTTGAGTAATCAAATAATAAAAAACTATTTTTGTGCAGTTCAAAATTTAAACTTAAATTAAAATGTCTGATACAATTGAAAAAATAAAATGTCTTATTATAGGTTCTGGTCCTGCAGGTTATACGGCCGCTATTTATGCTGCCAGAGCTAATATGAATCCGGTATTATACCAAGGAATGCAACCAGGAGGACAATTGACTACTACTAATGAGGTTGAAAATTTTCCCGGATATGTTGATGGTGTTACCGGTCCTGAAATGATGATTCAGTTGCAACAACAAGCACAACGTTTTGGAGCAGATATACGTGATGGGTGGGCTACTAAAGTTGATTTTTCCGGAGATATTCATAAAGTGTGGATTAATGATGCTATTGAATTACATTGTGAAACTGTAATCATTTCTACAGGTGCGTCTGCTAAATATTTAGGATTGCCATCTGAACAACATTACTTGCAAATGGGTGGAGGAGTTTCAGCTTGCGCTGTTTGTGATGGATTCTTTTATAGAAATCAAGAAGTTGTGATAGTAGGAGCAGGGGATTCAGCTTGTGAGGAGGCTCATTATTTATCTAAACTTTGTAAAAAAGTGACCATGTTAGTAAGAAGTGAGAAATTTAGAGCTTCTAAAATCATGGAAGAACGTGTACGCAAAACCGAGAATATTGAGATTTTGATGAATCACGATACTGTTGAAGTTATTGGTGACGGAAATGTTGTTGAGGCGATTAAAGTTAAAAACAAAACGACCGATGAAGTTTATGATATTCCGGCTACTGGTTTCTTCGTAGCAATCGGACATAAACCAAATACGGATATTTTTAAAGATTATATCAACTTAGACGAAACAGGATATATTATCAATACGCCAGGTACTTCTAAGACAAATGTTGCCGGAGTTTTTGTTGCTGGTGATGCCGCTGATCATGTGTACCGTCAAGCTATTACAGCTGCTGGAACAGGTTGTATGGCTGCTTTAGATGCCGAAAGATATTTAGCTGCAAAAGAAGCTTAATAATTAATCTTACTTATAAACAAAAGAGGCTGTTTCAAATGCACTGCCCCCAAAAAGTTAGACACTATTTGGGGGTATTTTTATGGAAAGAAAAGTCAAGTATGGTTATGATTTTAAACTTCGATGTGTAAATGAAGTTTTAAAAAAGCATCAAGCAATAA
>NZ_JBBYHU010000031.1:0-53629 GCF_038289905.1 Flavobacterium flavipallidum
GCATCACACTATAAAAGAAAACCCCGTTTTTGACTCCTTTTGAGCAATTTCGGGGTTTGTTTCTTCTAATATAATACCTATTTTTATGAAAAACAATAGATTGAGGTATTATGAATATGCCTAGAAAAACAAAAAAGACTGTCAAATGAACAGTCTTTTTTCGTTTATGATGAAAGCTAAAATTATCTTGAATAATTTGGAGCTTCTTTAGTAATAGTTACATTATGAGGATGACTTTCAGAAATTCCGCTTGAAGTCAAACGTACAAAACGTCCAGTAGCTTGCAAAGTAGCGATATCCTGAGCTCCGCAATATCCCATTCCGGCACGTAAACCTCCTATAAATTGCAACATACTTTCGTTCAATTCTCCTTTATAAGGCACACGACCTACAATTCCTTCCGGAACCAATTTCTTTACATCGTCTTCAACATCCTGGAAATAACGATCTTTAGAACCTGTTTGCATTGCTTCAACAGACCCCATTCCTCTATAGGATTTGAATTTTCTTCCTTCAAAAATGATAGTTTCTCCCGGAGATTCTTTAGTACCTGCTAATAATGAACCTAACATTACACAATCAGCTCCTGCAGCAATAGCTTTAGGAATATCTCCTGTGTAACGAATTCCACCATCAGCAATTACAGGAACACCTGATCCTTTGATAGCAGCAGCCACTTCTAAAACCGCCGAAAATTGAGGAAAACCAACACCTGCAACTACACGTGTAGTACAGATAGAACCTGGTCCGATTCCAACTTTAACTCCGTCAGCACCATTGTCAACTAAATATTGAGCCGCTTCTGGTGTAGCAATATTTCCAACCACTACATCTAAATCAGGAAATTGTGCTTTAACCGCTTTTAAAACATCAACCACACCTTTAGTATGTCCGTGAGCAGTATCAATAATTACAGCATCAACACCAGCGTTAACAAGTGCAGTTGCTCTTTCTACAGCATCTGCAGTAACTCCTAAAGCAGCAGCTACACGCAAACGACCGTATTTATCTTTATTAGCATTAGGTTTTTGATTCAATTTAGTAATATCTCTAAATGTAATTAAACCTACTAATTTATTGTCTTTGTCAATTACAGGAAGTTTTTCGATTTTATGACCTTGCAAAACAACTTCTGCTTCTTGCAATGAAGTTCCTTCAGCAACAGTCACCAGATTTTCGCTAGTCATTACCTCAACAATAGGGCGAGAACTGTTTTTTTCAAAACGTAAATCACGGTTGGTCACAATTCCTTTTAATGTTTGATTTTCATCAACTACAGGAATACCTCCAATACCGTATTCTTTCATAGCCATTTTAGCATCAGCAACTGTAGCAGTAAGAGGCAAAGTTACCGGATCGATAATCATACCTGACTCAGCACGTTTTACTTTTCGCACTTTAGCAGCCTGCTGCTCAATAGTCATATTTTTATGTAAAACACCAATTCCTCCTTCTTGTGCCATAGCAATAGCCATAGAACTTTCGGTAACTGTATCCATAGCAGCAGATACAATAGGAACGTTAAGTGTAATATTTCTTGAGAATTTTGTTTTGATACTCACTTCGCGAGGAAGCACTTGTGAGTAATTAGGAACTAATAATACATCATCGTAAGTTAAACCTTCACCAATGATCTTTGAATTGTGTGCTATCATGTTGCAATTTCTAGTTGAATTGCGTGCAAATATAGCAAATTATTTTGATTTATTAAATTTGAATTTCAATTTAATTTTTGATGTAATAAAGCACCAAACATCAACATTATTTATACTAAAAAGAGTTTACAACTTTTCTTAGTATTTATTTGGCGGCTCATTTCTATCTTTAAAAATAAAATTGAATCCAAATTGTAACGAAAGGCTTCTAACTTTAGAAAGATCACGATATCCTAATAAATTATCTCCCATAAAATACATATTAAAAGCACCTAATCTGGCTGATAATCCCAAACCAACATTAGTATACGAATAGGAATCCAAAGTATAGGTAGCCTTTAATTGTAACTTATTTGATATATTTCTCTGATAAAATCCGGTTAAAGCTGTAATAGGAAGCCTTGGCGTACTCATTATAAAAAGTTGCGCACCAACTGCATTCTTGAATGGTTTTTCTCCTGCCTCGCAAACACAATCTTCGTCTCTATTCACTCCATAAGAATATTGATAAGAAGCATTAAGTTTTACAGGACGCCAAGTAGTATAGTTATTGTACAAAGTATCCCTTTTTACTGCCTCATTAAAATCACTATAAACACCATCAGGATCATCATTGCCAGAAAATCCCGGGTTAATTCCTTCGTATTTATAATAGCCTTTATAGGTGTAATTTTCCACATCCTTATTATGCCTTACAAATCCAACATCGAGAATACTGGCTGTAATCTGCGTATTTTTTTTAGGATAATAAGTAAAACCTAAATCAAATCCCAATCCCATATCACCTCCAAATAAAAGCTGTTTCTGAATATCAGCAGCGGCATCTCCATTATAATCATCGGCAATGTATTTTGAAATTCCTGAGGTATTTAAAGTCAAATTAGAACTTACAATTTGCTCATACATGGTTGTATTAGAAGGTCTTGTTAATATGTAACCGGAATTATTAGTAGAAGTAGCATTAAACCCACTGAAATAAATTTTCCCTCTGGCACCTACAATCAAATTGTCAGATACATTTTTATGATAACCTACATGCAATACCGAAAGCACCTCAGCTTTCACACTTAAATCAGATAAATCAAATGATTTTCCTATATAATTTTGATTTCCATCCAAAGCTAAAATAGCCAAATCCTTAGGCATATAACTCCAGAAATCAAATTCCTGATACATCCCAAAAGACAAATAGCCTTTGTTTTCAAGCCAATCTCCTAATTTCACACCTGCATTAAACAATTCGATTTGTTCATTTATGGCGGCATGATCATTTCGCGTAGACGAATAAACTACTTTTCGTAATTTCTCATTAAAATCAACGCCATTATTAGCAAATAAATCATAAGCAGAAAAACCACTTGAACCCACTTTGACAGAAAAGCCAGATAAAAATGGAACTCCCACATAAAACCGATACTTAAAATCGGCTCCGGGATTCAACATCATTGACTGTGGAACCGAAGTTAAATTATACAAAACCTGCTTATTCTGAGAAAAACAGTTTGCCACTACCATTAGCAACAAGAATAAAAAACCTTTTCTCATTATATTTCTAAATAAACTGTGGCACTTGAACGCAAAACTAGATCACCAATGCTATTAGAATTTAAAGCCGGACCTGATTGTAACTCTATAAAAAAACGCATCTTTCTGGCTCTTTTAAGTAATTCCAATCTCGAATTTTCAAAAACTTCCGTTTTTTTGACAACATTTGACGAACCGGAATAGGCAGGTATATCAAAATTCATTGAAGTCAAAGTATTACTATTAGCATCCAGTAAGACAATATTAAATTTAAAAGCGCGGTTAATTGTATTATTTATTTCAAAATAAAAGTCAACTTTCTGCAAATAACTGTTTAAATATTTATCTCTGAAAACATCAAACTCTTCTACATCTGAATCCCATTTTATCTCAGAACCTGTACTTGTAACAAATGCGGTTGCAGGAATATCGAAGTAGCTAAAATTAGCTTCATATACAGGTGTCAGTTTTAAATCATTTACCTGGTCAAAATTCAAGTCACTGGTACAGGAAAAATTCCCTGTTACAAGCAGTAACAAACAAACAATTTTGTATAAATAATATTTCTTCATTGCTACAGATTAATCTTCCAACTAATAAACATGATTCAAAAATATTAGTATTAATGTATTTTCTAATAAAAAGTCTTGAATACTTTGGACGCCTCATTGTAAGCGCTTTCAAAACTTAACGGATTTAAATTCAATTTTTCTTTATTAGCCGTAAAATAAGATAATAATTTTTCAGTAGGCATATTTCCTGTTAACTCGTCTTTTGCCATCGGACAACCACCAAAACCCTGAATAGCTCCATCATATCTTCGACAACCAGCCTGATGTGCCGCTTCAATTTTTTCATACCATTTATCATAAGTAGTATGCAAATGCGCTCCAAACTCAATTTGAGGATATTTTGGAATCAAATTTGAAAATAAATACCGAATAACCTCAGGAGTTGAACTCCCAATTGTATCAGAAAGTGAAAGAATTTTAACTCCCATAACAGCTAATTTCTCCGTCCATTCACTCACGATTTCAACATTCCAGGGATCACCGTATGGATTTCCAAATCCCATCGACAAATAAGCAACCACTTCTTTGTTATTTTTATCCGCAATTTCTAAAATTTCATTTAAACTAATTATTGATTCAGCAATGGTTTTATGCGTATTACGCATTTGGAAATTCTCAGAAATCGAAAAAGGAAAACCTAAATAGTGAATGGGTTCAAATTGGGCTGCCATTGAAGCACCCTGAGTATTAGCAATTATGGCCAATAGTTTACTTGTCGTTTTTGACAAATCCAAGCGTTCTAATACAGCTGCCGTATCCTGCATTTGAGGTACCGCTTTTGGCGAAACAAAACTTCCAAAATCAATGGTATCAAAACCTACACGCAATAAAGATTGAATGTACGTCACCTTTTTTTCCGTAGGAATAAAACTTTTAATGCCTTGCATGGCATCTCGGGGACATTCTATAATTTTTATTGGCTCCATAGTTTTCAAAGATACTAAAACTTGTAAAGTAGCAAAATGTTGAACAAACTAAAAAAGCGTAACTCTGTCAAGAATTACGCTTTTCATTATATACTATCAAAATTGGTTTACAACTTTCCTAAAATCTTTTTATTAATAGCTTTTACCAATGCCGGTCCTTCATAAATAAAACCGGTATACAACTGTACTAAACTCGCCCCTGCTTCTAATTTTTCAATAGCATCATCAGCAGTATGAATCCCTCCCACTCCAATAATTGGGAAAGCTTTTTTGCTTTTTTGAGAAAGAAAACGAATCACCTCAGTAGAACGTTTCGTTAATGGTTTCCCCGACAATCCGCCCATTTCAGTTTTATTCTCTGATTGTAAACCTTCGCGGGAAATTGTCGTATTAGTGGCAATAACTCCGGCTATTTGAGTTTCTTTTACAATATCAATAATGTCTAATAATTGGTCATCTGTCAAATCCGGAGCAATTTTAAGCAAAATTGGTTTTTGTTTTGGCTTAGCCAAATTTTTATTTTGCAAGGTTTGCAATAATTGTGTCAACGGTTCTTTGTCCTGTAATTCACGAAGATTAGGCGTATTAGGCGAACTCACATTTACCACAAAATAATCTACATAATCATACAAAGCATCAAAACAAATTTCGTAATCCGAAGTCGCTTCTTCATTTGGCGTTACTTTATTCTTACCAATATTTCCACCAATTAAAACACCCGGATTTGATTTCAATCTTTCAACCGCTTCCATTACACCGCCATTATTAAACCCCATACGGTTTATAATTGCCGAATCTTCTTTTAAACGGAACAAACGTTTTTTAGGATTACCGTCCTGACCTTTTGGTGTTAAAGTTCCAATTTCAATAAAACCAAAACCAAAATTAGACAACTCTTTATACAACTTGGCATCCTTATCAAAACCTGCTGCAAGTCCTACAGGATTTTTAAATTTTAAACCAAAAACTTCCGTTTCTAATCGTTTATCATTTACTAAATAAAGTGATTTATAAATGGCTGAAAAACCAGGGATTTTAGAAGTAATTCGAACTAACGAAAACGTAAAATGATGTATTTTTTCAGGATCAAAACAAAAAAATAACGGTCGGATAAGCTGCTTATACATAGGTTTAAAATTTGTGCTGCAAAAATAGAATTATCTAATGGATTATAGAAGAATTAAAAAAAAAATATCCATATGATTCCATTTACTTCCTAAAAAAAGCAAAATCACAAATAAACATTAGTTAAACTAATCACAAAAAACAAAACACAAACCAATTAAAACCAACAACTTAAAACTAAAAACAGATTTTTTAAATTTTTCATGATGTTAAAAACAACACTTTTAATGATGATTTTTCTTAAATTGTATTTAGAAAAAAATCGATAATCAAACTTCGATTTTATTTATTAACTTAAAACAAATTACCATGAGGCTACAATTTATTTTTACCGGCTTAATGTTGGCAAGTTTTCAGGTTTTCATAGCACAAGAAACAACCAATGACTCTATAAAATCTGTAAAGGAAACCACTATCACAACTGTTACAACAGTTAAAGACACAATTATAAAAGTTGTTCCGGAAACTGCCACAACCACTTTAGACAAAGAAGCATTACGGAAAGAAGAAAAAATGCTAAAAGCTAAAATGAATCGAGAAAAAAAAGCATTAAAAGAAGCTAAAAAACTAGAACAGGAACAAAAAGATTTTGAAAAAACACAAAACCGAATTCTCTCTAGCGAAAAATCAGTAAGTAAATTAAAAACCAAAATTTCCAACGAAGAAAAAGACTTAACAAGAAATAAAGAAAAACTGGAAACAAAAAAATCAAAAGGTAAATTGAGTTCGACTGATATTGAAAAAGAAAATATTCGAATCAGTAAACAACAAATTAAAATAAACAACCTCAAAGCCGATCTTGTCAAGGAAGAGGATAAGCTAAGCAAACTAAGAAGTTAAACAAGTTTTAAAAAACTGCAAATTCAACAAAAGGTCATTCTAGATATGAAAAGACTAATTCTTGAATTTGCAGTTTTTTTTTACCTAAACTCTCAGTACTTTTAAATAAAAAAACTATGAATCTTAATATCAATAAAAACTGGCATCAACAACATTATGACAGCCTCGCTTTTGGTAGTCGAATTGCTGATTTAGTAGCTAAAGGAATGGGATCCTGGCGATTTATAATTCTCCAAACTGTTTTTGTGGTAATTTGGATGGGGTTAAATCTCGTTGGCTATGTTAAACACTGGGACGCCTACCCTTTTATATTGCTTAATCTTTTATTTTCTACTCAGGCGGCTTATGCAGCGCCCATCATCATGATGTCGCAAAACCGTCAAAACGAAAGAGACCGTATTCAGGCACAAGAAGATTATATTACAAATAAAGAAGCCAAAATTGAAATTGAAGCACTTGCCCAAAAACTAAACTCCATTGATGTGGAAAAATTAGACAAAATAATAAAGCTATTAGAAAATATGCAATAAAACACGCTTCTCAACACCAAAAATTAATACTATCTTTGTCGCTTAATAAAAAAACAAGCTTTTATGCAAAATATCATTGATAGATTTATCAGCTATGTTACTGTTGATACAGAATCTGATCCAAATTCAAAAACAACTCCTAGTACCGAAAAACAATGGGTTTTAGCTAATCAATTAGTGGAAGAGTTAAAAGCAATTGGAATGCAAGATGTTACCATTGATGATAAAGCTTATATCATGGCAACCTTACCTTCGAATATAGAAGAAGAAGTTCCTACTATTGGATTTGTTTCCCATTTTGATACAACTCCTGATTTTACGGGCGCCAATGTAAAACCCCAAATCATAAACAATTACAACGGAAAAGACATTATTTTAAATGCAGAACAAAATATTGTTTTATCGCCAAGTTACTTTAAAGATTTGTTGCAATACAAAGGACAAACCTTGATTACAACTGACGGAACAACCCTTTTAGGTGCTGATGACAAAGCAGGAATTACCGAGATTGTTACAGCAATGGAACACCTAATTAATCATCCTGAAATCAAACACGGAAAAATCAGAGTGGGTTTTACTCCTGATGAAGAAATTGGTCGTGGCGCTCACTTTTTTGATGTAGAAAAATTTGGTGCACAATGGGCTTATACTATGGACGGAAGTCAAATAGGCGAATTAGAATACGAAAATTTTAATGCTGCAGGAGCTAAAATCACTTTCAAAGGAAAGAGTGTTCACCCAGGTTATGCCAAAGGAAAAATGATTAACTCCATGTTAATTGTCAATGATTTCATCAATGAATTACCTGCTGATGAAGTTCCGGAAAAAACTAAAGGTTATGAAGGTTTTTACCACATTCACCATCTTACAGGAGGAATTGAAGAAAGTGTTTTGGAATTAATCATTAGAGACCACAACCAAAAGAAATTTGAAAAAAGGAAAGAAAAAATTCAAAAAATAGCGCGTAAAATCAATAAGAAATTTGCAAAGCAATTTGGAGAAGATATAGTTTCAGTGGAAATAAAAGATCAATATTACAATATGAAGGAAAAAGTACTTCCGGTAAAACATATTGTTGATATTGCCGAAAAAGCAATGAAAGAACTACATATAAAACCGATTATCAAACCTATTCGCGGCGGAACAGATGGATCACAATTGTCCTATATGGGATTACCTTGTCCTAATATTTTTGCCGGTGGTCATAATTTTCACGGAAAATATGAATATGTTCCTGTAGAAAGTATGCAAAAAGCGGTGGAGGTAATTGTAAAAATTGCCGAATTGACCGCTTTGCCTAATTATGGTTTGGACAAATCTAAGTCAAAATCGAAAAAGAAAAAGTAATTCTAAAGCTCCTTCGGGAGCTTTTTTTATGTCTTAAATTCTTGATCAAAAACTTAACATTGGATTTTTAATAAGTCTTGTAAAATTAACTCTAATTTTATGTAAATTTAAATACAAAAACACGTATTACTAAGTTGATTTTAATTTTTTACAAACTTCCAAATCTTTAAATATTATGAGTGAAAATCAAGAAGAAACCCAAAAAAATTCCGAAACCGAAAAACCAAAAACAGTAAGCAGAAGGAGAACTAAAACTCCAATAGTCCCGGAAATTCTTGAAACCTCCAAAGAAGATGTTCCTGAAATCCCTGCTGAAATTGTATTTGAAGAAACTCCGGCCCCTCAAAACGAAGCAGAAGCAGAAACAGAAACAGAAGCAGAAAACCAAACTGCTGAAGAAATTTCGAAGTCTAAAAAAGATAAAAAAAAGAAGACCAAGAAAAAAGACAAAAAGAAAGCTAAAAAAGCTGCTGCCAAAGAAAAGGCCAAAAAGAAAAAAGCAAAAGCCAAAAAGGCTAAAAAAGAGAAAGCTAAAAAAGCTAAACTCAAAGCAAAGCTCAAGGAGAAAAAAGCAAAGGCTAAGGCCAAAAAAGCGAAATCAAAAAAGAAGAAAAAATAATCATTATAACAACAAAAAAGTCCCTATAACAGGGACTTTTTTGTTGTTTAAATTGACTAAAAAAGTCTTATTTCTTAGCCAATGAAGCACTCATTTCCATAGAAATAGCTGAACGCTCCATCTTTAATTTTCCTGCCATTGTTTCAATCACTACAGTAGTTTCAGCAAGTTCTACAACTTTACCGTGAAGCCCACTTTTAGTAATGATTTTATCACCTACTTTCAAACTGTTTTCAAATTCTTTTTCTTGTTTTGCTCTTTTTTGTTGTGGTCTAATCATAAAGAAATAAATCACTACAAACATTAAGATAAAAGGCAAAAACTGATTTAATTGAGCCATAATTTTAATTCTTTTTTTATTTAGTATTACATTAAACCGCGACCGGCTTTAATCATTTTTTTACTTGTTTCTAATTCTTTAGCTAAATTATCTAAAATTCCGTTGATAAAAATACTACTTTTAGGAGTAGAATATTCTTTGGCTAATTCTAAATATTCATTCAAAGTTACTTTCACCGGAATGGATGGAAATTTCAAAAATTCGCAAATAGCCATTTTCAAAATAATAGTATCCACCTCAGCAATCCTGTCGCTATCCCAGTTAGGCGTTTTATCCTCAAATTCTTTTGCTAATTCTTTTTCGTTTAAAACTGTTTTACGGAATAAATCCTTAACAAAATCCTTATCATCGATATCCTTGTACAATTTTGGCACTTTGAAATTATCATTTTCAATAGGCTTCATTGCTTTCAATTGTTTGATGATTTGAGTATTCACCATTGGAATATCATCAATCCAAGTCAACTTATCGTCTTCTAAGAACTCATATAGCTTCTCATTTGGAACAATCACTTCGGTAAACAAATCTACGATTAACTGACGGTCTTCTTCAAATGAACGTGCCGGAGTGCTCATGTATTTTTGATAATACGAACTTTCTTTAATAGCAGCTAATAATAACGAGATATAATCTTCATGCAAATGCCATGCATTAATTTTTCTTGTTTCTAAAGCGATACTTAAAGAATTGTTTTCGGCAAGAATTTCGAAAATGCTGTTCTTAATGAATTTCTCATTAGGATTACGTTCAGCAGCTGTTGCTAAATGTTTCTGGCTGGATAAATGTAAAAATTGTGTTTCTTTTTTACATATTTCCAATAAAGAAGAAATCATTGTAAGGTATAAATCCTGAATATTATCGATACTATAAAAAAGGAATTTCTCCTCCTTTTCTAAGTTATCAGAGCCGTTTTGATGCATCGCATAAATGGTTTGCATAACTTTAACGCGGATGTGTCGTCTATTTACCACCTTATAAGAACTTTTAAAAAATTAGGTTGCAAAAATAAGGATTTCCTTTTTCAAAATAAAATTAATATTTCAGATAAAAACCTTTATATTCCATTTCTCATTAAAAAAAGCCGTGACTTTTAAATAAATAAAAATCACGGCCAAATAAACAAATGAATTTCGGATGAACTATAATTAACTTTTTAATCTACTGTTTTCAAGTTTTCTTAAATTAATTCGGTTTTGAGCTGTTTCTAAAGCTGCCTGATGTGTCGTTATCCCTTTCTTAGTAGCATAATCGATAATTTCTAAAGTAGTATTATAGATATTTTCGGTTCTACGAATAATTTCAGCTTTATCATAATGAACTAATTCTGCATAAACATTAATAATACCGCCGGCATTAATCAAAAAGTCAGGCGCATAAGTAATTCCGCGCTCTTGTAAAATTGCACCGTGAACATTCTCATCTGCTAATTGATTATTAGCAGCTCCGGCAATTACTTTAGCGTTGATTCTGTATACCGTATCATCATTGATGGTTGCTCCCATTGCACAAGGTGCGTAAATATCAATATCGGCATCAAACAAATCAGCTCCTGTATATATTTGAGCACTGTATTTAGCACTCACTTCTTCTAATTTTTGTTTATTGATATCAGCAATAGTTACTAATGCATCTTCTTTAGCTAAATAATCTACTAAAGCTTCACCTACATGACCAATCCCTTGAACCAAAATTTTCTTTCCAGCAAGACTATCAGAACCAAACTGACTTTTAGCCGCTGCCTTCATCCCCATGTAAACACCATAAGCAGTTACTGGAGACGGATTTCCTGATCCTCCTCTTGACTCAGAAATACCGGTTACATAAGGAGTAACATCTCTAACTAAATCCATATCACTGGTTTCCATTCCTACATCTTCAGCTGTGATATATCTTCCGCTTAATGAATGTACGAACTCACCAAATTTCTTCATCAATTCAGGCGTTTTTTGAGTTTTAGCATCTCCAATAATTACAGCTTTTCCTCCACCAATATTTAAGCCTGTAATAGCCGACTTATAAGTCATTCCACGAGAAAGACGTAAAACATCATTTAGAGCATCCCACTCACTGTTGTAGTTAAACATACGAGTTCCACCCAAAGCAGGTCCCATAACCGAATTATGAATACCAATAATTGCCTTCAAACCTGTATCTTTGTCGTTACAGAATACAATTTGCTCATGATCATTAAATGATAATTGTCCAAAAACAGGATCCATTTTTTTTAATTCCTTTTCGTTTACGAAAGTAGCATCCATAGCATTAATAATTTTTAAATAATATTTTACGAATTCATCAAAAAGACTAGTCAAAACTAAACATAAAAAACAAATATCCTATTTTTTACACTTGTATTTTTAATAATTTTTAAAATAAACCAAAAAAATTAAGAATACCGAAATCAAAAAACAACAAAAATTAATATAAAATAATATCATTTCGATACAGAATACCTTAAAAAAATGAAAGAATTACTCTATTTAAACAAATATTTCATTAAATACAAGTACCACTTTTTACTCGGTATTTTATTCACCATAATCGCACAAATCTTTATGTTGTTCACCCCAAAACTGATTAGTAAATCATTTTTGGCGATTGAAACTTTTTCAAAAAATGAAGAAATTTCAAAAACAGTTCTGCAGCAAGAACTAATTTCAAACATTTTATTAATCATCGCTACGTCAATTATCGCAGGATTTTTAACTTTTTTAATGCGACAAACATTAATTGTAATGTCCCGTCGTATTGAATTTGACTTAAAAAATGAGGTCTTCCAACAATATGAAAATTTATCTCAAAGTTTCTACAAAAAAAATCGCACCGGAGATTTGATGAATCGTATTAGTGAAGATGTATCAAAAGTAAGAATGTATGTAGGGCCGGCAGTGATGTATACCATCAACACCTTTATTCGCTTTGCCATTGTCATATTATACATGTACAAAGTATCTCCTTTATTGACTTTGTACACGTTATTACCACTACCACTTCTGTCGTATGCCATTTTCAAATTAAGCACTGAAATCAATAAACGCAGTACTACATTCCAACAATATTTATCCAAAGTTTCCAGTTTTACACAGGAAATATTTTCGGGTGTACGTGTTATCAAAGCCTATTCGCTAGAAAATCAACATCAGGATAACATGCAGGCGCTTGCTCTCGAAAGCAAAAGTAAAAGCATGGATTTAGCCAAAGTACAATCGTTATTTGGCCCTTTAATGTTGGCTTTAATTGGAATCAGCAACTTAGTAGTTGTTTACGTAGGAGGATTAATGTACATCAATGGCACTTTAAAAAGCATTGGAACCATAGCCGAATTTATTTTATACATCAACATGCTTACCTGGCCTGTTGCTTCTTTGGGTTGGGTTTCTTCGATGGTTCAGGAAGCAGAAGCTTCTCAAAAAAGAATCAATGAGTTTTTAAAAATTGAACCGGAAATTAAAAACAACAACCCTGAAAAATCAAAAATTGAAGGAACAATCACTTTCGAAAATGTAAGTTTCACCTATGAAGACACCAATATTACTGCTCTTGAAAACATTTCCTTCACGATTCATCAAGGCGAAACACTGGCTATTTTAGGAAAAACAGGTTCTGGAAAATCCACCATCCTTTCTTTAATTTCCAGAATGTATGATGTTAACGAAGGTTCAATTAAAATTGACCAACAAGAAATAAGTACACTTAACTTATTTGACCTGAGAGACAGTATTGGAATTGTACCCCAAGATGCCTTTTTATTTTCTGACACAATAAAAAACAATATTAAATTCGGGAAAGAAGATGCCAGCATTGAAGAAGTCATCACAGCTGCAAAAAATGCAGTAGTTCATGACAACATTTTAGGCTTCAACAAACAATATGACACCATTTTAGGAGAAAGAGGCATCACACTTTCCGGTGGTCAAAAACAGCGCGTTTCCATAGCCAGAGCCATCATAAAAAACCCTCCTATTTTACTTTTTGACGACTGTTTATCAGCAGTTGACACTGAAACCGAAGAAGCGATTTTAAATAACTTAAACGCCATTAGCCAAGAAAAAACAACCATAATTGTTAGCCATAGAGTATCCTCTGCAAAAAATGCTGATAAAATTATCATTCTCGAAAATGGAAAAATTATTCAACAAGGCTCTCATAACCAGTTAATAAATCAAGAAGGCTATTATGCATCGCTTTATTTAAAACAACTTTCTGAAAAAGAATTACTATAAATCTTGCTTTATACATATATTTTTATCATTTTTGGTTTTCAATTAACAACCATATTATTGTACAGAACGGATTATGAGAGAAAATGACATGTTAGAAAAAGAGGAAATCTTTTCTAAAGTTTTACGTGCAGGGAGAAGAACATATTTCTTCGATGTGAGAGCTACTAAGGCGGATGATTACTATATTACCATTACAGAAAGCAAAAAATTCACCGAAGAAGATGGTTCATTCCATTTCAAAAAACACAAAATTTATTTGTATAAAGAAGACTTTACAGCATTTACTGAAATCCTTGAAGAAATGACTTCTTACGTTTTAAACCATAAAGGAGAAGAAGTAATTTCAGAAAGACACCAAAAAGATTTTAAAAAAGAATACGTAACAGAAAGAGTAAATACTGAAGATTCTGTTTCTAGTATTTCTAATTTCACCGATATTGATTTTGACGATATTTAATATTCATCAAATTGTTAAAGGTTAAACATTAATAAAGTCCAAAAATCATCGGTTTTTGGACTTTTTTATTTATCAAATAAAACACATTATGAATCTAACATCAATTGACTGGCAGGAAATCACATATAAACATATCAATAAATACAGCGAACTCCTTATCCCTTGGCTTTTAACCAGCGGGATCAAAATTATCTTTATAATCAGCATTGCTTTTTTCTTAAATAAAATATTAATTCGTTTTATAGAAAAAGCCGTTCGAATAGCCGTAAGACCAGACAAATATTCTTCTAAAGAAGCAGAAGAAAAAAGAGAAAATACCCTTATTCAAATTTTTGCTACCTCTTCAAAAATCGCCATTCTATGCATTTCTTCATTAATGGTTTTAGAAGAATTTGGTATTGAAATCGGACCTATTTTGGCAGCAGCTGGAATTGTAGGTTTAGCTTTTGGATTTGGAGGGCAATACCTTATCAGAGATATTATTTCAGGTTTATTTATTATTCTTGAAAACCAATATCGCGTGGGAGACATTGTCAATTTAGACTTAGCAAGCGGTAAAGTTGAACAAATCAGTTTAAGGAAAACCACTTTAAGAGACATCGACGGAACCGTTCATCACATACCTCACGGCGAAGTCAAAAGAGTTTCTAATCTTTCGAATGAATTCTCCAGAATCAATATTAACGTAGGAGTGAGTTATAACAGCGATATCGAACATGTCATTTCTACAATCAACAAAATTGGAAATGATTTAGCCAACGATCCTCAATGGAAAGAATTCATCATTCAGCCACCACAATTTTTACGAATCGATGAATTTGCTGACTCCTCTATTGTTCTTAAAATTCTTGGTGAATCTTTACCGGATAAAAAATGGGATTTGACTGGCGAATTGCGAAAAAGAATCAAAATAACTTTTGACAAGGAAGGTATTGAAATTCCATTTCCGCAACTGGTAGTACATAAAGCAGCAGAAAACACTTCCTCCAAATAAGAAATCATCCAAAGCCTGAAATTATTTATCAGGCTTTTTATTTATCCAATTTCTGCCAATTTTTGCTAATGCATTTCGTAACTTAGTAGATATTTAATCTCAAAAAACAATGCCTTATGAAAATTCCAATTGTATCTGTAAGTTGGCTCCAAGAAAACGTTAACAATCCTGAACTTATCATTTTGGATGCTGTTTTAGATGCTCCGCCTCATGATTTACAAATCATAGGAGCTCGTACTTTTGATATTAAAAATAAATTTAGTGATACCTCTAATCCTTTACCAAATACTTTACCACAACCGGAAGCATTTGCTACTGAAGCAAAAAAACTTGGAATAAGCAAACACAGTAAAATTGTTGTTTATGATACCAAAGGAGTTTATTCAAGCCCAAGAGTTTGGTATTTATTTAAAAGTATGGGGCATGAAAATGTCTGGGTTCTAGACGGAGGATTTCCAGCTTGGGAAAAGGAAGGATTTGAAACCGAAAAAGTGGCTCCGAAATCATTTAAAGAAGGAGATTTTGAAGCATCATTTAATCCTGAAAAATTTAAAACTAAATTCCAAATATTAAATAACATTACCTCTAAAGATGCTATTGTTATTGACGCACGTTCATCTGATCGTTTTCATGCCGAAACAGAAGAACCACGTGAAGGTCTTCGAAGTGGTCACATACCTAATGCAGTCAATCTTCCTTTTTCAAAAGTTTTAAAAGACGGACACTTTTTATCAAAAGAAGAACTGTTACAAATTTTACCTCATCAGGACAAACCACTTTATTTCTCCTGTGGCTCAGGGATTACAGCCTGTATTGATTTGATTGCTTACGAATTGATCGGAAATACGCCAAAAGCAGTTTATGACGGTTCCTGGACCGAATGGGGACAAGATCATAATTTACCAATAGAGAAATAAGAGAAAAACTGTTATCCTATTCGCAAACCGTTTTCAATTTTAAGATCAGGTGCTAATAGGATAACATCTCCTTCTTGCCCAACTGCTCCTAAAACCAAACATTCACTCATAAACTTTCCTATTTGTTTTTTGGGAAAATTTACAACTGCAACTATTTGACGATTCAATAACTTTTCTTTAGTGTAACGCTTTGTGATTTGAGCAGATGTTTTTCTAATTCCGATCAATTCTCCAAAATCAATTGTCAATTGAAAAGCAGGTTTTCTGGCTTCAGGAAAGTCATCCACTTTAATAATTGTACCAATATACATCGCTACCTTTTCAAATTCAGCCCAGGTTAAATTAGTTTCCATAAAATTACAATTCATTAGTTTTCAAAATTAGCTTTTAACACTCAAATAGTTTTCATTTTTAGTAACTTTAACCCTAAAATATTTTTAGAAAAATGGCAAGAACCCCTTCAAATATGATTGACTTAGGAACTATCGCTCCTGAATTTTATTTAAAAGATACACAATCAAACAACAGCTTTTCATATGCCGACTTAAAAGGCGAAAAGGGAACTTTAGTATTTTTTATCTGCAATCATTGTCCTTTTGTACATCATGTTATTGAAGAAGTCGTTCGTATTGCCAATGACTACCGCGTTCAAGGAATTGGCATCATTGCCATATCCAGTAATGACATCGTAAACTACCCGCAGGATGCCCCAGAATTAATGACGAAATACGGATTTGAAAATAGATTTGAATTTCCCTATTTATATGATGAAAATCAGGAAGTAGCCAAAGCCTATGATGCCGCTTGTACACCTGATTTTTATTTGTTTGACAACCAAAACAAATTGGTTTATCGCGGTCAAATGGATGACAGCCGTCCCGGAAACGGAATTCCATTAAGCGGAAGTGACTTGCGAGGTGCTATCGACGGAATACTATACAACCGAAGTATTAATCCCAATCAAAAACCTAGTATTGGCTGCAATATTAAGTGGAAACAATAGTATTCAGAAGGCAGAAGGCAGAAGGCAGAAGGCAGAAGGCAGAAGGCAGAAGGCAGAAGGCAGAAGGCAGAAGGCAGAAGGCAGAAGGCAGAAGGCAGAAGGCAGGCATAAAAAAAGCGATTTTCAGTTTGAAAATCGCTTTTTTTATATGTAATCAAAACTGCAAACTAAATTCTGCAGTCTAAAATCTAAAATTATTTAACGTCCATTAATTCAACGTCAAAAATCAAAGTAGCATTTGGAGGAATAACTCCACCTGCACCACGGGAACCATAACCTAAGTGCGCAGGAATTACGAAACGCGCTTTATCACCTACTTGCAACAAAGCAATTCCTTCGTCCCATCCTTCAATTACATTACCTTGTCCCAATGGAAATTCGATTGGCTTTTTACGAGGATAAGAGCTATCAAAAACTTTTCCGTCAGGCAATTGTCCAGTGTAGTGAACAGAAACTGTTTTTCCATTTTCTGCTTTTTTACCTTCACCTCTTTGAATAAATTGGTAACGTAAACCGCTTTCTGTTTTTTGAAAACCAACAGCTAATTTTTCTAATGCTTCTTCAGCAGCAGCTTTTTCAGCTTCTAAACGTTTTTTTCTGTTTCCTTCAAAAACTCTGAAAGCTTCAACAGCATTCCATTTTTCAGCCTCTTCACCCACACGGATAATTTCTAATGCCTCCAAAACATCTCCTTGAGCAACTGCATCAACCACTTCTTGTCCTTCGATTACATGACCAAAAACAGTATGTTTTCCATCTAACCAAGAAGTTGGAACGTGCGTAATAAAAAATTGAGAACCATTTGTTCCAGGTCCTGCATTAGCCATAGAAAGCACACCTGGTTTATCATGTTTTAAACTTGGATGAAATTCATCGTCAAATTTATAACCTGGATCTCCTGTTCCTGAACCCAATGGACATCCACCTTGAATCATAAAATCAGGAATTACTCTGTGAAAAGTTAATCCGTCATAATATTTAACCCCTTGAGGTTTTTTATTGTTTTCTAAATTCCCTTCAGCTAAAGCTACAAAGTTACCTACAGTTCCAGGCGTTAAATCGTGTGTTAATTTTACTAAAACCGAACCTTTAGCGGTATTGAATTTAGCGTATATTCCGTTTTCCATTTTTTTAAAAAATTTTATTGAAGCGCAAATTTACAAATTAATTTTTTATCCTTTAATGCTTTCTAATGCTTTACTCTTGGATTTATACGTCAAACCATAAACTGTCAAAGCCAAACAAGATAACAAAAGACATCCTAAAGTCACAGCCTGCCAACCTCCAATTTCCCATAAAAACAAGCCATAAGCCGAACCTGCAGCAGTACCTAAGAAAGTAAAAGACATAAATACCGTGTTCATCCTGTTTCGTGCTTCTGGTAAAATTGAATAGACTCGGGTTTGATTAGAAATATGAATTCCCTGTATACCAATATCAATTAACACAATCCCTAAAGCAATCCCCACAACATTGGAAATCGAAAAATAAAAAATCACAAAACTTAAAGCAACTAACAAACACCCATAACCCACCGCGACTCTCGAACTCCCTTTATCACTTAACCTTCCGACAAGAGGAGCCGCTAAAGCACCTGAAGCTCCTATAATTCCAAACAAACCAATGGTAGCACTATTAAACGAAAAAGGTTCTGCTGACAATAATAAAACCATCGTTGTCCAAAAAGCACCAAATTGAGCAAACGAAAATATATTGATTAAAGTTGCTTCTCGCAACAAAGGTTGCTCTTTTATTAAAGTAAAAAGAGAAGTTATTAATTGTCCATACGAACCTTTAAAAACAGGTTTATTATAAGGAAATTGCTTTTGGATAACCAATAACAAAAATAAACACAGCCCTGCAGCTATCCAAAACATAGAACGCCAACCTAAAACCTCACCAATCAAACCACTCAAGGTTCGCGAAAGCAAAATACCTACTAACAACCCGCTCATAATTGTTCCTACCACCTTCCCTCTTTGCTCTGGTTCACTCAAAGAAGCAGCCAACGGCAAAATAAGTTGAGGCACTATAGAACTTATACCAATTAAAAGAGAAGCTATTTGTAAAACCAAAAAACTTTGGGCTGTAGCTGCAATAACCAGAGCTATCACTGCTGCAAAAGTAGTAAGCATGATTTGACTTTTCCTTTCTAATTTATCACCTAGAGGAACCATAAAAAACAAACCAATTGCGTAACCAGCCTGAGTTAAATACGTTATTGTTCCTGCATCTGAATTGGAAATAGTAAACTCTTTAGCGATTAAAACAATCAAAGGTTGGCAATAATATATATTTGCCACAATCAATCCCGTGGCAGCAGCCATGAAAAGGACATTTTTTTTAGATAAATACATTTTAAAATGAAGTAAGTTTAACCCTAAAATCTCAAGCTTTAAAAGGGAAACACAAAATTAGCTATAAAGATTTCCTCGGAGAAACTATTAGGAAAACTTTATAATTTGCTAAACAAAAAAGGAGACAATTAATAATAGATGTCTAAAATAATATTAGACTTTGAATTATCAATAAACTTTTGGATTCTACTATAATAAATTTCATTTACCATTGGACAGCCTAAACTATTACAGATATAAGTTTTCTGCTCTTCATAAGGTACTTTATTATATTTATGCAAAACAATATTTCTTAAAAATGCATTATTATTTGTTGCTTCCAAACCATGTAATTTATAGGCTTTTCCAAATTCACCAAAATAACTTTTACCAATGTAATATTTCCCCAATGAAGTACAATGGGAATTATTTTCGTCGCTAAATTTCAATTCACTAAACATTCCTGATCCCAGACCATGTGCTACAAGCCCCTGATCAATAATCTTATCATGAATTAAATCATACACAAAAAAGCGATTTTTACCCGACATTATTTTCATATCCAGCAAAAAAACGATTTCATTATTGAATTTCGGGTTGGATTTCAACATCGATTTAATAGCGACTATTTGCTCGGAAATTCTTTCTTCCTTAGTTACAACCTCAAATCGACTTTCGTTATGAAGATTTTTTAAACTTTTGGAACCTACTCCAAAACCACAAAGTATTACTATTGCAAATACACCTATTATTATATCTCTCATTAGCAGGTTAAAATTGTATACAGTGCAAAATCAAACTCTTAACAAAATCTTTCATTTACACTTTGATCATAAATTTGGGACGCTCAAAAATACAACTTTTTTAAATTCAAAACACATATCAAAAAACTTTAACACACTAATTTTCAAAAAATTAATCCTATAAAAAGCTTAAATCCCGATCAATCCATAAGCACCTGAAAAAACTTTGTACATTTGCAGCTTCAAAATTTAGACAATAATCATGCGAATTGACATCATAACTGTTTTACCGGAATTATTACGCAGCCCATTTGAGGCCTCGATTATGAAACGTGCCATTGACAAAGGTCTTGTAGAAGTTCACATCCATAACTTAAGAGATTACACTACTAATAAACAAAAAAGTGTTGACGATTATCCTTATGGCGGCGGCGCAGGAATGGTAATGACAGTACAACCTATTGATGATTGTATTACGCATTTAAAAAGCCAAAGAAATTACGACGAAGTTATTTACATGTCGCCTGATGGTGCAACTTTGAATCAAAAAATGGCTAATACGATGTCGATGTATGAAAACATTATCATTTTGTGCGGACATTATAAAGGTGTGGATCAAAGAGTGCGTGATCATTTTATTACCAAAGAAATTTCAATAGGTGACTATGTATTGAGCGGAGGCGAATTAGGCGCATTAGTATTATCTGACACACTAATCCGATTAATTCCAGGAGTTTTGAGTGACGAAACCTCAGCATTAACCGATAGTTTTCAGGATAATTTATTATCAGGACCTATCTACACAAGACCTGCCGATTATAAAGGATGGAAAGTCCCTGAAGTTTTGTTAAGCGGACATTCGTCCAAAATTGACAAATGGCGTGAAGATATGGCCTATGAACATACTAAAAACCGTCGACCTGATTTATTAGAATAAACTTTATTCAAAAATTCCAATATTTTAAATTCCAAATTCCAATTAATTAAGCTGTTAAAAATTTGGAATTTGACTTTATTGAAGTTTTATTTTCTTTATTAGAATTTGCAATTTTTTATTGGAATTTATTTTTTTTAACTACATTTGCACCCTCATTTAATTAACCTCTGGCGATACCCGTGAATGTTGATTAGATTTTTAAACAATAATTAGCAATTAAAATGGCAAATTTAGTAGATTTCGTTAATAACGAATTTGTTACAAGAAAAGATTTCCCTGAATTCGGAGCTGGAGATACTATCACAGTTTACTACGAAATTAAAGAGGGTGAGAAAACAAGAACTCAGTTCTTTAAAGGAGTTGTTATCCAAAGAAGAGGTACTGGAAGTACTGAAACTTTTACAATTCGTAAAATGTCCGGAGCAGTAGGTGTTGAGCGTATCTTCCCTATCAACTTACCAGCTTTACAAAAAATTGAAATCAATAAGAAAGGTGCTGTACGTAGAGCAAGAATCTTCTACTTCAGAGAACTTACTGGTAAAAAAGCAAAAATCAAAGACAAAAGAAGATAATCAATTATCTTTTTATCATAAAAAGTCCCGTTCCAAAAATTTTGGAATTGGGACTTTTTTTTTACAAAATCACAATTGACAAAAGAATCAAGCAAAAACAAACAAATAGACTTAAAAAAAATAACATTTTAAAGCCTTGTCGTTAGTAATCCCTTAATTCGCTTATTTCTATAACAAACGAGCGTGTATTTTGGTCTGATTTACATATCTTTGCACCGCTTTATTCAAAGCAAACAATACATTTCACATTCTTCACGGAAGGATTACGATTATAAAACAAAAAAAATGACACAAAAATCAAAGATTGTTTACACATTAACTGACGAAGCACCTTTGTTAGCTACTTATTCGTTTTTACCAATTGTTCAGGCTTTTACTGCTACTGCAGGAATCGAAATTGAAACAGAAGACATTTCTGTTGCTGCTCGTATCCTTGCAAATTTCCCTGAGTTTTTAACTGAGGAGCAAAGAGTAAAAGATTCTTTGGCTGAATTAGGAAAATTAGCTACTGCTCCAGAAGCAAACATCATCAAATTACCAAACGTTTCTGCATCTGTTCCTCAATTAAAAGGAGCTATTGCTGAATTACAAGCTCATGGATATGCGGTTCCTGATTACCCGGAAGCACCACAAAACGATGCTGAAACTGCAATCAAAGCCAAATATGCTAAAATATTAGGGTCAGCTGTAAACCCGGTTTTACGTGAAGGAAACTCTGACCGTAGAGCTCCTAAAGCAGTAAAAAATTACGCAAAAGCAAACCCACACTCAATGGGAGCCTGGTCTGCTGATTCTAAAACAGCAGTTGCCTCTATGGAAAGCGGAGATTTTTACGGAAGTGAGCAATCAGTTACTGTGGCTGAAGCGACTGATGTTAAAATCGAATTTGTTGGACAAGATGGAACAACTAAAGTTCTTAAAGCAAGTACTCCATTAAAAGCCGGAGAAATTATCGATAGTTCAGTAATGCACTTAAACGCTTTGAAATCTTTTGTTGCTAAAACAATCGCTGAAGCAAAAGCACAAGGAGTATTACTTTCTGTTCACTTGAAAGCTACAATGATGAAGGTTTCTGACCCAATTATCTTTGGAGCTATCGTTGAAGTATATTTCAAAGACGTTTTCGAAAAATACGCTGCATTATTTGCTGAACTTGGAGTAAACACTAAAAATGGTTTAGGTGACGTATATGCAAAAATTGCAGGTAACGCACAAGAAGCTGAAGTTAAAGCTGCTATCAATCAGGCAATCGAAAACGGACCAGCTCTTGCAATGGTTAACTCTGACAAAGGAATAACTAACCTTCACGTACCTTCAGATGTAATTGTTGATGCTTCTATGCCGGCAATGATTCGTACTTCTGGTCAAATGTGGAACAAAGAAGGAAAACAACAAGATACTATTGCAATTATCCCAGACCGTTGCTACGCTGGTGTATATACTGCTACAATTGATTTCTGTAAAAAGAATGGTGCTTTTGACCCAACTACAATGGGAAGTGTTCCTAACGTTGGTTTGATGGCTCAAAAAGCAGAAGAATATGGTTCTCATGACAAAACTTTCCAAATGTCAGCAAACGGAGTGGTTCGTGTGGTTGATGTAAACGGAAACGTTTTAATGGAACAAGCTGTTGAAGCAAATGATATTTTCAGAATGTGTCAGGCTAAAGACGCTCCTATTCAGGACTGGGTAAAACTAGCCGTAAACAGAGCTCGTCTTTCTAACACTCCTGCTGTTTTCTGGTTAGACGAAAACAGAGCTCACGACAGAGAATTGATCGTAAAAGTTCAAAAATACCTTAAAGATTACGATACAACCGCATTAGATATCCGTATCTTAAACCCAATTGCTGCTACTCAATTCTCATTAGAGCGTATCGCAAAAGGATTAGATACTATCTCAGTAACAGGAAACGTATTACGTGACTACCTTACTGACTTATTCCCAATCTTAGAAGTTGGAACTTCTGCTAAAATGTTATCTATCGTTCCATTAATGAATGGTGGTGGATTATTCGAAACAGGTGCAGGTGGATCAGCTCCAAAACACGTTGAGCAATTTGTAACTGAAGGATATTTACGTTGGGATTCATTAGGAGAATTTTTAGCTTTAGGTGCTTCATTAGAGCATTTAGGACAAACTTTAAACAATGAAAAAGCAATCGTTCTTTCTGAAACTTTAGACCAGGCAAACGACGCTTTCTTGAAAAACGATAAATCTCCGGCTAGAAAAGTTGGTCAAATTGACAACCGTGGTTCTCACTTTTACTTAGCTTTATACTGGGCTCAAGCCTTGGCAGCTCAAACTAAAGACGCTGACTTGCAAGCTATCTTTGCTCCTATTGCAAAAGAACTTACTGAAAACGAAGCTAAAATTGATGCTGAATTAATTGGTGCTCAAGGAAAAGCTCAGGAAATTGGTGGTTACTACCAACCAAATCCGGATTTAGTAAGCAAAGCAATGCGTCCAAGCACAACTTTGAATACTATTTTAGATAAAATCTCAGCATTAAAAACTGCTTAATCGTTTTTTATCCAAATATTTAAAAGACAACTCGAAAGGGTTGTCTTTTTTTTTAATAACAAACAGAATTGAATATTAAACTTAAATTAACAGTTGTTCAGTTGGCTTTTATGAGCTAATAATTGAAATTTGCAATTCAAACATCCTAAAATGATTACAAAAAAAACACAGCTCCTTTTAATCATTCTACTAATTAGTATAAATAGTTTTGCCCAAGATAAATTCACCCTGAGTGGAAAAATCACAGATGCAAAAAACAATGAAACGCTCATTGGGGTCAACCTTTATTTTCCTGAATTAAAAATTGGTACAACAACAAATGAATACGGTTTTTATTCTATAAGTGTTCCTAAAGGCAATCAAAATCTGATTATTAGCTATATTGGTTACCAAAACATACAAAAATCAGTTTCGTTGACTCAAAGTACAAAAATGAATTTTGCACTTGTAGAAAATGGTGAATTACTAAACGAGGTAGTTATCAAAGATAATTCCGGACGCATCAATACCCGAACGCCCGAAATGAGTGTCAATAAACTCTCTATTGCTTCCATCAAAAAAATGCCTGTAGTTTTGGGCGAAGTAGATGTTATCAAATCGATTTTGTTATTGCCCGGAGTTACAAATGCTGGCGAAGGTGCCTCAGGTTTTAATGTTCGCGGAGGTGGTGCCGACCAAAATTTAATTCTTCTTGACGAAGCCACGATATACAATTCATCACATGTTTTTGGTTTTTTCTCTGTTTTTAATCCGGATGCTATCAAAGATTTAAAACTGTACAAAGGCGGAATTCCGGCCCGTTTTGGAGGAAGAGCTTCATCCGTTTTGGATATTTATCAAAAAGACGGAAACAGCAATGATTTTCACATGAATGGCGGAATTGGATTGATTTCCAGCCGACTGCTTGCTGAAGGTCCTATCGTAAAAGACAAAGGTTCATTTCTTATTGGCGGAAGAGCCTCCTATGCACATTTATTTTTAAAATTATCCGAAGATCAAAAAAACAATGCTGCTTATTTCTATGATTTGAATACGAAACTGAGTTATAAAATTAACGACAACAACAATATTTATTTGTCGGGTTATTTTGGTCGCGACGTTTTTGCCATCAACAAAAGTTTCAGCAATACCTATGGAAATTCAACTTTAAACTTGCGTTGGAATCATTTATATTCTGATAAATTATTTTCGAATCTTTCCCTTATTTACAGTGATTACTATTACGGATTAGACTTGGATTTTATTGGGTTCAACTGGGATTCAGGTATTAAAAATTATAACATCAAATACGATTTCAAACACTACATTTCGGAAAATTTCAAATTGAATTATGGCGCCAATGACATTTATTACAATTTCAATCCTGGAACTATCAAACCTTCCAAAGAAAATTCAGGAATTAATCCGGACCAATTAGACCGAAAATACGCCTTCGAACCTTCACTTTATATCGAGGCCGAAAACAAACTCAACAAAAAACTGACGGTTACTTACGGTTTACGTTACAGTATGTTTTATCGTTTAGGAAATTCAACAATCAATTTGTACGAAAATGACAATCCGGTAAACTTCAATACTGTTTTTCAAATTTATGAAAAAGCAACTCCTATTGGCAGCAAATATTACAGCAAAAACAAAACCATAAAAAGTTTTGATAATTTCGAACCCCGCTTTGCTGTTTCCTATCAGCTCAACGAAGATCAGGCTGTAAAAGCAAGTTATAACCGAATGATACAATATTTACAATTGGTTTCTAATACTTCTTCTCCTACTCCGCTAGATGTTTGGATGCCAAGTGACAATTACATCAAACCTCAAATTGCTGACCAGGTCGCCATTGGTTACTTCAAAAACATTCAAAACGGAGATTATTCACTAGAAATTGAAAGCTTTTACAAGAAAATTCAAAACCGCATGGATTATATTGATGGTGCCGATTTGATTGCCAATGATGCTATCGAACAAGTCGTTTTAAATGGACAAATGCGCTCATATGGTTTAGAATTGATGTTCAAGAAAAACGAAGGCAAATTAAACGGTTGGATTTCCTACACCTTGTCAAAATCAGAGCAGCAAACTCCGGGCAGAACTCGTGAAGAAACAGGAATTAATTTTGGCAAATGGTACAATTCGGCTTATGACAAAACCCACAATTTAGCCATAACTTCTTCTTATCATTTGAATGAAAAATGGGATTTTGGAGCTAATTTCATTCTGCAATCAGGGCAACCAGTAACTTTTCCTGATGGCAAATACAACTATTTAGGTGTAGATGTACCAAGTTATGGTTTACGTAACAAAAATCGTTTACCGGCTTACCATCATTTAGACATTTCTGCCACTTTAACACCATCAAAAAACAAAAACCGAAACTGGAAAGGCGAATGGGTTTTTAGCATTTATAACTTATACAATCGACAAAATGCAGCTTCAATCAATTTCAGGCAAAATGAAGATACCGCCGCAAACGAAGCTGTAAAAACTTCCATTTTTGGGATGGTACCTGCGGTGAGTTATAATTTCAAATTTTAAATTCTTTTTCGAAAAAAATATTACTATGAAAAAAATAATATTCCTTATTTCATTTTTCTTTAGCTTGCTTTTAAGCAGCTGCGAAGAAGTAGTTAATGTAGATCTTGATACCGCTGCTCCTCGTTTAGTAATTGAGGCTAATATCATGTGGATCAAAGGGGGTTCTGGCAATGCCCAAAAAATAAAATTAACCACTACTACGGGTTATTACGACACTGAAATTCCAATTGTAACCGGAGCAACCGTATTTATTAAAAACAGTGAAAACCGAATTTTTAATTTTGCAGAAATTCCCGATACTGGAGAATATGGCTGTACCGATTTTGTACCAAAAATTGGAGAAAATTACACCTTAACCATCATCAATGACGGGGAAACATATACAGCTTCAGAAACATTTCAATCATTAGCCCCTATTACGCGCATTGAACAAAATAACGAAGGCGGATTTACAGGAAAAGATATCGAAATTAAAGCCTATTTTAACGATCCTGAAGGAGAAAACAACTATTACCTTTACCAATATCAATATCCTAATGAAACAACTGTAAGTTACAATGTTGACGAAGATCGTTTTTTTCAGGGTAACGAATTTTTTAGCCGTTCGCAAAAAGATGATATAAAAAAAGGCGATGCAATCGAGTTAGCACACTTTGGAATATCAAAGCAATATTACAACTATATGAATATTCTAATAGGCATTGCTGGAAATAATTCCGGAGGACCATTTCAAACGGCACCAGCCACTGTAAGAGGAAACATTAGCAACAGCACCAATCCCAAAAATTTCCCATTAGGTTATTTTTCTCTTGGAGAGGCTGATTTGCGTCGTTATGTGATTCAATAAATTTAATTTTCAAAATTTATATTCTTTTATTTTAGCCACAGATTTAAAAGATTAGTACAGATTAATCTCTGTAAATCTTTTAAATCTGTGGCAAATAGTTTTAACCCATTTTGGGACTATTAACGTAAAAAACATTCAAAAACAATTAGCTATCTTTGCTGAAATCGTTAATCTAAAAATCTTCATTCCTTTGTCATCACATCACATTGTTCGCGACGATCAAGAACCCGCTTTAATTATTGCCAATGGTGCTTCCTGCAATCCCGAATTATTAGGACAGCTACTCGAATGGTCTCCACTAGTCATTGTATTAGATTCGGCCATCGAACGCGTGATGGAAATGGATATAAAAGTAGATGTTTTATTAGGAGATTTTGATCGCGGTTTTGATGCTACGTACTACAAAGAAAAACAATATCCGCTGGAAATTGTGCATACACCGGATCAGGATAAAACCGATTTAGAAAAAGCTTTTGATTACCTTATCGAAAGAAAAATTCCTGCGGTAAATGTTGTTTGGGCCACCGGAAAAAGAGCCGATCACACAATCACTAACCTCACGAATATTGTACGTTATCGTGACAAACTAAAAATTGTCATTCTTGATGATCATTCTAAGGTGTTTTTGTTACCAAAGAAATTCGAAAAATGGTACACTGCCAATACGCCTATTTCTTTAATTCCTATAGGCCATGTGAGTGGTATTTATTCTGAAAACTTATACTATCAATTAAAAGACGATAGCCTAACAATGGGCTACCGCACAGGAAGCAGTAACCATGTTATTCAGGATGGCTTAGTCGTAATTGAACACCTTGAAGGCGATTTATTAATGATGGAATGTACAGATTAAACTATTTCATAGTAATTCAAGAGAAGCAGAAAAGCATTTCATAACATCTGCATAATTTCATAAAGTTGCTTTTCTTACAAACATTAAACTCTAATTCATTAAAAAATAACCATTTGTAAATATCAAACCCATTTTAATTGACTACTTTTGCAGCAAAATTAAAGATGCAATAATGTCCAATACAATTACAGAAAAAATCGGTTTACATCCCAGAAATCAACATCGATTGCGCTATGATTTTAAATTGCTAATCGAAAAATGTCCTGAATTAAAACATTTTGTAATTCGCAACGAACATATCCAGGATTCCTTCGAGGAAACAATCGATTTTAGCAATCCACAGGCTGTAAAAACGTTGAACAAGGCATTATTAGCAACTTATTATAATATTCAAAACTGGGATATCCCAAAAAACTATCTCTGTCCTCCCATTCCAGGAAGAGCTGATTACCTTCATTATATTGCCGATTTATTAGCCGAAAGCAACAACGGAATAATTCCAACAGGTGCAGAAGTTGAAGGACTCGATATAGGCACTGGAGCCAATTGTATTTATCCAATCATAGGAAATTCGGTTTATGAATGGAGTTTTGTGGGTACTGATATTGATGAAAAATCACTGGAAAACTGTGCACAAATCATCGAAGCCAATCCGCAATTGATGGACGCCATTAGCTTGCAACTTCAAATAGAATCGCGCTATATTTTCAAAAACATTATTACCCCCGAAGACCGTTTTACCTTCACCATTTGCAATCCTCCTTTTCACAAATCAGCTGAAGAAGCCAATGAAGGCAGCCTGAGAAAAGTGAGCAATTTAAAGGGTAAAAAACAATCAAAAGCCGTCTTAAATTTTGGCGGACAAAGTAATGAACTCTGGTGTGAAGGCGGCGAATTTGCTTTTATCACCCAAATGATTTATGAAAGCGCCCGTTACCCAATGCAATGTCTTTGGTTCACCACTTTAGTTTCCAAACAATCGCATCTCAAAAGTTTACACAAAACCCTAAACAAGGTCAACGCAGCTCAAATCCGTACCATCAACATGGTGCAGGGGCAAAAAACCAGCCGTATTCTGGCTTGGTCTTTCCTGACCGAAACCCAACAACAAGATTGGGAATTCGTAGTGAGACAGCCGCTTTTTTAGTGCCTTATCCAGCTATACGCTATAGCCCTCGATTCCTTTGCTTTTTTACTAAGTCACTACAGGAGCTTCCTGCGGTCGCACTGTAGCGCCAGTAAAAAATAGCAACCTCATCCTCGGGGCTGCCGCTACTATCTGGGGCAAAAACACCACTACTCCTTACAAAAAATGTTTTTCAAAATACGGCTTTTATCCTTTTCTGTAAGACTATTTTTCTTATTTTTGAAAATACTCAAAATAGAGTATTGACAACTAAAAATCAAAACATTAAATATATTCTAGCTATAGGAGTTACTTACATCTATAAGTTAATACAAATATTCTTAAACTTATGTATAGAAATTCACGAAATCGAATTTTTAGCGGAAATGGATCAATAGGTGATTATTTTAAAGCTAAAGTACAAAAAATTCAATCAGAGATAAATTCAGCAAGCGAAAACTACATATTGAATGTTAGTGACGAACAATATGCTCAATATTTGGTGGATGAAAATTCAATTGAAGAGCCAATAATCCATTTCGATGATGTCTATGCAGATCATTACGAAAAAGAAATTTCAGCAGAAGATTTTCCACAAACCTTTCACGTATATTCCGGAGAAAAATACAAGCGGAAAGTCATTCAATTTTTTGTACCAGTTACAGGAACTACAGAGTTACTCAAATACATGCCAGGCATCAATACTATAACTCTTGGAGGTGGAATTACAAATTTTGAAGTAGAGTATGGAAAATTGAAACTTGAAGTAATTGATTTTTATAATGACGCAAAAAAGATAAAACAGATTTATGATGACAATGTGAGATATTCTCATGATAAATATAGTTTACTAAAAAAAAACATTGAGGAATTTAATAGCTCTTTATATTCTTGGACAATAGGAGAAATCAGAAAACGTAAAAATGAATTTTTAGCTAAGAATGAGTTTATGTCTTCATTAGGTGTACCCCTTAAGAAAAAGGAAAATACACCTGAAACTTTTGCAATTCCCAAACCCGCATTGCGAACAAAAATTAAAATAGATAAACCTGAAGTCAAGGATTCATCTTTTAAACCTGAACCCACAATAACTTTAGAAGTATATAATCAAATCTTAAAATTAATAAACGATGTTGGCAAAAATTTTGAAAGATTACCAAGCATTTATAAAGATAAAGGAGAAGAAGATTTAAGAGACCACATCATTATGACTTTAGATCCAAATTTTGAATATGGTAGCGTTACAGGAGAAACTTTTAATAAAACTGGTAAAACTGATATTCAATTAAGACATGATAGTTCAGTTGTATTCATTGCTGAATGCAAGTTCTGGACAGGAGAAAAAGGTTTTTTAGGAACAATAGACCAATTATTAAATTACTTAACATGGCGAGACACAAAAACATCAGTAATAATGTTCGTTAGACAAAAAGACTTCACCTCTATTCTTACCAAAGTTGAAACTATAACTAAAACTCATATTAACTATATCGCTTTTGTTTCTAAAAGTGATGAGAATTGGTTCAATTACAGGTTTCATTTGAATGGTGATAGAAACAGAGAAATTAAGCTTGCAGTACAATTATTTCACATACCATAAAAAATATTTCTGCCAACTTCGGTGACTATTCCACAACCCTCCCAAAACCACAAATTCAATAAAATTATTAAAAACAAAAAGCTTCATTCATTAAAGGAGAAGACAACGTGAATCCAATCGAGATTGCCAATAAACTTTGTAACTTTGCCACTTCAAACTTTGCAACACCCAACAAATGAAATTCCAAGTCGTTTCAGATTACCAACCTAAAGGAGATCAACCACAGGCAATAGAAAAATTAGCTCAGGGAATAATTGACGGTGAACAATTTCAAACACTGCTAGGAGTTACGGGTTCGGGGAAAACATTTACCGTAGCCAATGTGATTCAGGAAGTGCAACGACCTACATTGGTTTTAGCACACAACAAAACCTTGGCGGCGCAATTGTATTCAGAATTCAAACAGTTTTTCCCAAATAATGCTGTGGAATATTTCGTTTCCTATTACGATTATTACCAGCCTGAAGCTTTTATTCCGGTAACTGGGGTTTATATTGAAAAGGACTTATCTATTAACGAAGAATTGGAGAAAATGCGTTTGAGCACTACTTCTTCCCTACTTTCGGGACGAAGAGATATCATCGTCGTGGCTTCAGTTTCCTGTTTGTACGGTATTGGAAATCCCGTTGAATTTCAAAAGAATGTTATTGCCATTGAAAGAGATCAGGAAATTTCCAGAACGAAACTGTTACATTCTTTAGTCCAAAGTTTGTATTCCAGAACCGAAGCTGATTTCAATCCGGGAAATTTCAGAATCAAAGGAGATACAGTGGAAGTTTTCCCTAGTTATGCCGATGACGCCTATCGTATTCATTTTTTTGGTGATGAAATTGAAGAAATCGAATCTTTTGACATCAAAACTTCAAAAGTTATAGAACGCTTTGACAAGCTAACCATTTATCCTGCGAATATGTTTGTGACTTCTCCGGATGTTTTACAAAATGCGATTTGGCAAATCCAACAGGATTTGGTCAAACAAGTTGATTATTTTAAGGAAATCGGAAAACATCTGGAAGCCAAAAGACTAGAAGAAAGAACCAATTTTGATTTGGAAATGATTCGAGAATTAGGTTATTGTTCCGGAATTGAAAATTATTCCCGTTACCTGGATGGCCGTGAGGCTGGAACACGTCCTTTCTGTCTGTTAGATTATTTCCCTAAAGATTACCTTATGGTTGTTGACGAAAGTCACGTTACAGTTTCACAGGTACATGCCATGTACGGAGGTGACCGCAGCCGAAAAGAAAACTTAGTAGAATACGGATTCCGACTTCCGGCAGCCATGGATAACCGTCCTTTGAAATTTGAGGAGTTTGAAGCGATGCAAAATCAAGTAATTTATGTTTCGGCTACACCAGCTGATTATGAATTACAAAAAAGTCAGGGCGTTTATGTAGAACAAATTATTCGTCCTACAGGATTGATTGATCCCGTTATCGAAATTCGTCCGAGTTTGAATCAAATTGACGATTTAATCGAGGAAATACAGCAACGTTGCGAACTTGATGAGCGCGTATTGATTACCACACTTACGAAGCGAATGGCGGAGGAATTAGCCAAATATTTAACAAAAGTAAGTATCCGTTGTCGTTACATACATTCAGATGTAGATACTTTGGAACGAATTGAAATCATGCAGGATTTACGTAAAGGTCTTTTTGATGTTCTAATTGGAGTCAACTTATTACGTGAAGGATTGGATTTACCTGAAGTATCATTAGTAGCAATTTTGGATGCTGACAAAGAAGGTTTTTTACGTTCACACCGATCACTTACACAAACTATTGGTCGTGCTGCAAGGAACTTAAATGGAAAAGCCATCATGTATGCTGATAAAATTACCGACAGCATGCAGAAAACCATTGACGAAACCAATTACAGAAGAAGCAAACAAATCAATTACAATACCGAAAACAATATTGTGCCTCAGGCGCTCAATAAAAAAATCGAAACGGCATTTACCAAAAATCCTTTAGTCGAATACGAATTAGGACACAACATTCCTAGTGCTGCTGAACCTGCAAATGAATATTTATCGAAAGATGAAATTGAAAAACGTATTCGCGAAAAACGAAAATCAATGGAAAAAGCTGCAAAAGAACTCGACTTTATGCAAGCCGCAAAACTACGTGATGAAATCAAAAAACTACAGGAACAGCTTTCTTAATTTTCTTTTATTCCTGAAATATACTCAGTAAAACATCATCCGGAATGATTGAATTAGGCGAATTCTTCACTTTCTTAAGTAAGATTTTAATCGCTTCAAGATCTAATCCCATACTTATAGCAATATGAATGATTAATTCCGGATCCTGTTTGTATAGAACACCATCGTTTTGAAAAAAAACAACTAACTGATAGAATTGTTTGATTCTTATTAATTTCATGTTACCTGATAAGCTAGGTAATTCTTCACCTAAAAGATTAATGAATCCTCCTTTTTCAAAATTCAATTCATTAGCAATTAGAAATAAAAAATCGTATCCTTTTTTACTCAATTGACCATCAATTGTAGCGTAGGCAATCATCTCTAAGAGCAAATTCTTTTTTTCTTCACAAGTATCCATACGATAAATAATTTTAGCTAAAATATCATTTTTAATGCAAAAAACCCAAATACCAGTCTAAAATTAAACATTTTAATTAAAAAATCATATTTTTTTTCAAACAAGAAGCTAGCAAAAAAGGCAAAAAAATCACAGATTATTGCATTTCGTCGATACCAATACGTAGTCCACAAATCCCCTTTTTACAGAATACTTTTTTTAGCCTATCTTTTTTTATTATTTATTCAAAATGAGATTAAAAAAATCCGAAAATCAAAAAACTTCATTTACAGTAAATATTATTCATTTTTTAAGCTTAATTTTAGCATAAAACCAGACTATTATGGAATTGATTATTAGAGAATACGAGCTACAATTAAAGCACACATTCACAATCTCTAGAGAATCAATTAATACTCAACCCTCTTTAATAGTACAATTAAAAAGTGGTGGATTCTCCGGATACGGTGAGGCGACTTCAAATCCTTATTACAACATCACAGTACCTATGATGAAACAGGATTTAGAAAATCTAAAAAGTCTTATAGAATCTTCTGTCGATGAGACTCCCGAAATTTTTTGGGCAAAAATGTATCCCTATCTAAAACACAATATGTTTGCTCTTTGTGCATTAGACATGGCTTACAATGATTTATACGCCCGACAACAAGGAAAAAAATTACATGAACTTTGGGACTATAATACCGAGAGAAATCCTTTGACCAATTACACTATTGGAATTGACACTATTGATAAAATGGTGGCAAAAATGAAAGAATTGCCCTGGCCTATCTATAAAATAAAATTAGGAACTCCTAACGATATTGAAATTGTTAAAGCCCTGAGAGCACACACTGATGCTATTTTTAGAATTGATGCTAACTGTGGTTGGGGAATTGAAGAAACACTTAATAACGCTGTCCAACTGAAAGAACTAGGAGTTGAATTTTTAGAGCAACCGCTAAAAGCAGATGACTGGCAAGGACATGAAATTATATATAAACATTCTGTTTTACCTATTATTGCCGATGAAAGCTGCATCTACGAACAGGATGTTGCTAAATGTTACAATCATTTTCACGGTATTAATATTAAATTAGTAAAATGTGGAGGATTGACTCCTGCCCGAAGAATGATTCAACAAGCCAAAAAATTGGGATTAAAAACCATGGTAGGCTGCATGACCGAGTCTTCAGTAGGAATTTCAGCAATTGCTCATTTATTACCCCAATTAGACTATGTGGACATGGACGGCGCTTTACTTTTATCTGAAGACATCGCAAAAGGCGTACAAATTCAAAATGGAAAAATTGACTATTCTGAATTAAATGGCACTGGTGTTGTTTTAAAATAACATTCAATGAAAGTAACGCAATTTCCTGATCGAATCTTAAAAATTGATGGCGAAAAATATTTATACTTTGGCGGTACAGCATATCTTGGCTTACCGCCAAATAAAAAATTTCAAAAAATACTTCTTAAAAACATTCAACGCTGGGGTACAGCTTACGGTAGTTCCAGAAATGCAAATATCCAACTCACTGCTTATGATAAGGGAGAGCATTTTTTAGCTCAATTGATTCAAGCAGAAGCTGCAGTAACCGTTTCCTCCGGAATGCTAGCCGGACAATTAGTTATAGACAGCTTAAAAAAAGAAAAAAACGTATTTTATCATTTCCCGGAAACACATACAGCAATTAAATATGCTGATAGCAATCCTTTTTACATAAATGATTGTATCAATCCACAACTTCTGAATGAAAAAACAGAAAAAATATGCATCTTAACCGATGCTGTACCTTCAAATACTGTACAAGCAATTGATCTTTCAGTTGTAGCCCAAATTCCCAAACAAAAAGAAATCACATTAGTGATTGATGAATCACATTCACTTGGAATTCTAGGGGATAATGGCGGTGGCGTTTTTTCAAAAATAGATCATCCTAATATCAAACAAAAAATCATGGTTTCTTCCCTTGGAAAAGCCATGGGATTATCAGGCGGAGTAATTGCTGGCAACAAAGATTTTGTAGAAAACATCAAAAAAAATGACATTTTTGTATCAAGTGCCGGTATGAATCCTGCATTTGTCAGCACTCTGGCTGATGCCGAAAAACTATATACTAAACAACAAAAGAAACTAAAAAAAAACTTAGTTTATCTTAGTTCAAAACTTTTACCTAACAACAATATACTTTTTAAAGAAAACTACCCTGTAATTTATCCACAAATAGAAAGTATAAACGCTGTTTTCACTTCAAATAAAATCATCATTACCAATTTCAAATATGCTTCGGGAACGAAAAATTTGAATCGGATTATTATCACTGCAAATCACAAAAAGAAAGATTTAGACAAAATCATCCAAATCCTTAATCAATATCAACATAAAGATGAATTGACAACACTATAATAGTGTACCTTTGTAAAAAAATACAACAATGACAAACAACGATATCTTTAAAAAATTACGCGTAGCACTGATGCTTCGTGATGACCAAATTGTGGAAATATTAGAACTAGTTGATTTTAGAATTTCTAAATCAGAATTAGGTGCTTTTTTCCGTGACGAAAAACATCCTAACTATGTGGAATGTGGGGACCAAGTTTTACGCAATTTCTTAAATGGATTAGTTATTCACTTGCGTGGAACCAAGGAAAACCCTAAAAACCCTAAAGACGTTTTAGCTAAGCATAAAGCTGAAATCCCTGCGAAAGCTAAAGAAACAGCTAAAAATGACACTAAAGCTCCTAAAACCAATTTCAAAAAGAAACCCACAAATAAAAAGGCAGCCCCTAAAGTTCAAGTTGTAGAAAAAGTAAAATTTAAAAACGGTAAAAATAAAAACAGCTAACTGTTTCATATAGAACAAAAAAATCCCAGGCCTTAACAAACCTGGGATCTTATGCTACTTTGTTTCTCATGATCTTTATTTCGTAAATTTTACTAGAAAAATTAGACCATTTCCAGTTTCTAAATCAGAAGCTGATAATTTTTTGTAGTTTAATGTGTTTTTAATAAAATAATTCAAATCACTATTAGCAGTATCTGTGCTCATTACTACAATTTCGCGATTCTCATTAAGTGCGATTCTAACTTTTACCAAAACATCTCCACTCAAATTCTCAAGATTTGGATACGTATTCAATAATTTGGTAATCTCTTTGTAAGTCTCATTATAATCATCTGATTTTTTTGAAGGCTTTTCTGCTGCAATTGCTGTTGTTAAAAATAAAGAGGTAACAACTGTCATAATTAAATTTCTCATGATTTCTTAGTTTTAAATTAAACTTAAACATTTAAAGATTTCGATGTAAAATTACCAAAATATCTCATTCAAAAAGAATATATCTTGCTGATAATGCAAGTTTTACGAGTAACAAAAATTTAAATATTAAAATTTGAAATCATAATAAAAAAAAGAAATATAAATTACACTATTCGCATTAAAAAACAGAAATCACAAAACAAAACACACGCAAAACACTTAAAAGCGAATATTTTTTGAATATTTTTCAACTAAAAACAAAAAAATCCATCTGATTCACAATCAAAATGGATTTTATACTATATTATAAAAAGCAAAGCTATTTGCTGTTATACTAAAGCTCTCAAATACTTTCTATTTACCATAATTCTTTAGAAATTGAAAACCAATGAAATTCTTCACACATTGATAAGACAAACTGCGAACAACTATTAGAATATCAAAATAACAAAAAAAATCCCAGGCCTTAACAACCTGGGATCTTATGCTACTTTGTTTCTCATGATCTCTATTTCGTAAATTTTACTAGAAAAATTAGACCATTTCCTGTTTCTAAATCAGAAGCTGATAATTTTTTGTAGTTTAATGTGTTTTTAATAAAATAATTCAAATCACTATTAGCAGTATCGGTACTCATTACTACAATTTCGCGATTTTCATTAAGTGCGATTCTAACTTTTACCAAAACATCTCCACTCAAATTCTCAAGATTTGGATATGTATTCAATAATTTGGTAATCTCTTTGTAAGTCTCATTATAATCATCTGATTTTTTTGAAGGCTTTTCTGCTGCAATTGCTGTTGTTAAAAATAAAGAGGTAACAACTGTCATAATTAAATTTCTCATGATTTCTTAGTTTTAAATTAAACTTAAACATTTAAAGATTTCGATGTAAAATTACCAAAATATCTCATTCAAAAAGAATATATCTTGCTGATAATGCAAGTTTTACGAGTTACAAAAATTTAAATATTAAAATTTGAAATCATAATAAAAAAAAGAAATATAAATTACACTATTCGTATAAAAAAACAGAAATCACAAAACAAAACACACGTAAAACACTTAAAAACGAATATTTTTTGAATATTATTCAGCTAAAAACAAAAAAAATCGCATCACTACTATAATGAAACGATTTTCAATCTTTAAAAAGTAATAATAAATTACTTCACGAATCTAACCATAAAAACAAGCCTATTACCAACTTCAAGCTCATTTGCAACTAACTTTTGATAATTTAAAGTACTTTTTATATACTCTTTCAAATCTTCATTATCTGTATTAGCACTCATAACCACAATTTCATGATCTTCATTAATTGTAATTTTAACCTTCACGAATAATTCATCTCCGAAATCCTCTAATTTTGGATATGTATTCAACAACTTAGTCAATTCTTTAAAAGTTGCTCCATAACTATTACTTTTTGCAGCAGGAGTTCCTGTTTCAGCAAAAGCAGTACTCATAAACAATACAACAATAACCGATAAAAATAATTTCTTCATGATTTTTTGTTTTTAATTACAGTTCAAAATTAGCACTGATTTCCACACTAGAAACACAAAAACAATTACTTAACTCAATAATAAAAAATACCTTATTTACCGCATTTACAACTAAACAAAATTTCTATTTTAAAAATATTCAAGACACAATAAAAAGCAATCAAAAAACAATAAAACACACTTAGAACTCAAAATCATTAAGAAAAACGCAACTACACACTCATTAATAATAAATTAATATTAGTCCTAATTAGTAAACCTAAATTATACCTCAAAAAAAAAACGTCCCGATTATCGGGACGTTTTTAAATATAACTAAATCTAATAATTAAGAAAGAGCTGCTTGTACTTGATCAGCCGCTTCTTGGAATTGAACCGCTGATAAAATTGGCATTCCTGAATTATCAATTAATTCTTTTGCAATTTCAGCATTAGTACCTTGTAAACGAACAATAATTGGCACATTGATAGCATCACCCATGTTTTTGTAAGCATCAACAACACCTTGAGCAACACGGTCACAACGAACGATTCCTCCGAAGATATTAATTAAGATAGCTTTTACATTAGGATCTTTTAAGATAATACGGAAAGCTGTTTCAACACGCTTAGCATCAGCAGTTCCTCCTACATCAAGGAAGTTAGCTGGCTCAAAACCTGCATATTTAATCAAATCCATAGTTGCCATAGCAAGACCAGCTCCGTTTACCATACAACCTACAGTTCCGTCAAGATCAACATAATTTAATCCTACTTCTTTAGCTTCTACTTCAATTGGATTTTCTTCTCTTACGTCACGCATATCAGCATACGCTTTTTGTCTGTATAATGCGTTATCATCAATATTCACTTTAGCATCTACTGCTAAAATTTTATTATCAGATGTTTTCAAAACCGGGTTGATTTCAAACATAGAAGCATCTGAACCAATATAAGCTTTGTATAGAGCATCGATGAATTTTACCATTTCTTTGAATGCATTTCCAGTAACTCCTAAGTTAAAAGCAATTCTTCTTGCCTGGAAACCTTGTAATCCTACAGCAGGATCAATTTCTTCTGTAAAGATTAAATGTGGAGTATGCTCAGCAACTTCCTCAATATCCATTCCACCTTCAGTAGAATACATAATCATATTACGTCCTGTTGCTCTGTTTAATAATACAGAAACATAAAACTCAGAAGTTTCAGATTCTCCAGGATAATAAACATCCTCAGCAATCAATACTTTGTGAACTGTTTTACCCTCAGCAGAAGTTTGAGGAGTAACTAATTGCATTCCGATAATTTCGCTTGCAACACCTTCCACTTTGTCAATTCCTTTGGCAAGTTTCACCCCACCACCTTTACCACGACCACCTGCGTGAATTTGGGCTTTAACAACATACCAACTCGTTCCCGTTTCGGTAGTTAATTGTTTAGCAGCGGCTACTGCTTCTACTGGACTATTAGCAACGATTCCGCGTTGAACGCGAACTCCGTAGCTAGCTAAAATCTCTTTTCCTTGATATTCGTGTATGTTCATAATATAGAATTTGTCTGAATCTGGTTTTATTTCAGAAAATAAGTCGGACAAAAGTAGCTAAAACGAACTTAAAACTAAAATCTTTTTAGTGATTTAAAATATCTTATAAATAAAGTTAAAAAAAGATGTTTTTACTCTTATTTTTTTATCAAAAAGAAGATTTTAAAGCAAAAAATAGAACTAACTGACGTTTTTGTATAAAATATCTCAATTTTAATTTTAAAAAAACCAGAAACATTTGTCAATAATTTTAGTTAAAACCTTCTTAAAATTAGCAATTTGTTAATACACTGCTTAAATAATGAAATTATTGCTATTATTAATACATTTTTCTATTATTCCTGTAAAAGTAAACCATAATACTTTAAATCGATGGATTATATTTAATGAAATATCTATTTTTGTAAAAAAAATTATCAAGCATGAAAGTTAAAGAACAAGGCCTTTATTTGCCAGAATTCGAGCATGAAAACTGTGGAGCTGGTTTTATCTGCAACCTTAAAGGTGAGAAAACGAATCAAATTATTCATGATGCACTAGAGATTCTAGTGAAACTAGAACACCGTGGTGGTGTGAGTGCCGACGGAAAAACGGGAGATGGAGCTGGACTTTTAATTGACATTCCTCACGAATACTTCAATAGAGTTTGTGAATTCAAATTACCGGCTGCACGAGAATACGCTGTTGGTATGGTATTTTTACCAAAAATTAAAAATCAATACGATTTTTGTAAAGACATATTTGAAAAAGAAATTAAAGCACAAGGACTTTCTGTTTTAGGATGGAGAGCAGTTCCTGTTGATTCTACTCAATTAGGAGAAATTGCTTTAGCTTCTGAACCTACAATCGAACAAGTTTTTGTGGGTAAAATTGAACCTATTGACGAAGCTACATTTAAAGCTAAATTATATGCTGCTCGTAAAATTACAGAACATGCAATTGCAAATTCTAAAATTTCGCAAAGTTCTTATTTTTATGTACCTAGTTTATCTACTACTACCTTAATATATAAAGGTATCATTATGCCTGAAGATATCGGGCCATACTATACTGACTTACAACAGTCAGACTTAGTAACTCGTTTGGCGTTAGTTCACCAACGTTTCTCTACTAATACAATGCCTACTTGGGAATTATCTCAACCATTTAGATATATGTGTCAAAACGGTGAGATCAATACTTTAAGAGGTAACGTAAGCAGAATGCGTGTTCGTGAAGAAATCATGAAGAGTGATGTATTCGGTCCACAAATTGAAAAATTATTCCCTATCATCTTACCTGGAAAATCAGATTCAGCTTCTATGGATATGGTTGTTGAATTATTGACACACACCGGTCGTTCTTTACCTGAAGTAATGATGATGATGATTCCTGAAGCTTGGGAAAAACATAAAACAATGTCAGAAGAACGTAAAGCATTCTATGAATACAACGCTTGTATTATGGAGCCTTGGGACGGACCTGCTTCTGTACCTTTCTCTGACGGAGATTACATTGGAGCTTTATTAGACCGTAACGGTTTAAGACCATCTCGTTATACTGTAACGAAGAGCGGAAAATTAATTATGGCATCTGAAATTGGTGTTGTAAGTATTGATCCTGAAGATGTAGAAAGCCACGGTAGATTAGAGCCAGGAAAAATGTTCTTGGTAGACATGAATGAAGGACGTATTGTAAATGACGAAGAAATCAAAAACAAAATTGTTTCTGAAAGACCTTACCAAGAATGGTTAAAACAATACCGCCTAAACTTAAGAGATGTTCCTACTACAACTAAAGTTTGTCCGATTGAAACTATCGATTTAAAAACAAGAGAGCGTTTATTCAACTATACTTTAGAGGATATTCAGGATATGATTACTCCAATGGCTCAAGCTGGAAAAGAGGCTTTGGGTTCTATGGGTACTGATACTCCACTTGCTGTATTATCAGACAGACCTCAATTAATCCCTAACTATTTCAAACAATTATTCGCCCAGGTTACTAACCCACCTTTGGACGGTATCCGTGAGGAAATTGTAACTGATATTAGTTTAGCTTTAGGACAGGACAGAAACATTTTTGATATTTCTAGCAAACAATGCCGTAAATTAAGAATTCAAAATCCTGTTATTTCTAACGATGACTTAGAAAAAATCAGAAATATTAGTATCGATCACTTCAAAGCTGAAACAATTGAAATCTTATACAAAAAAGATAAAGGTTTAAATGGTTTAGAGAATGCTTTAGAAGATATCATTACTCAAATCAGTAAAGCAGTTGACAGAGGAACTAACATCATTATCTTATCTGATAGAGGTGTTAATAAAGAATTCGCTCCTATCCCGGCTTTATTAGCTTGTTCTTATGTTCACCATCAAATGAACCGTTTACGTAAGCGTTCTTATTTTGATATCATCATCGAATCTGCTGAACCGCGTGAACCACACCACTTCGCTACCTTATTTGGATACGGTGCAAGTGCTATCAACCCTTATATGGTGAATGAAATCATTCGTGTACAAGTACAAGAAGGATTCATCACAGGAATAAGCGAGCAAAAAGCAGTTGACAACTTCAACAAAGCTATTGGTTCAGGTTTATTAAAAATCATGAACAAAATTGGAATCTCTACTTTACACTCATACAGAGGTTCTCAAATTTTCGAAATTGTTGGTTTCAACTCTAAATTTGTTGAAAAATACTTCCCATACACAGCTTCAAGAATTGAAGGAATCGGATTGTATGAAATCGAAAAAGAAATTAACGAAAGATATTTATACGCTTACCCAGATGTATTAATTCCTAACCGTTTAGGATTAAACATTGGAGGAGAATACAGATGGAGACGCAACGGGGAAAGACACATGTTCAACCCTACTACTATTGCTAAATTACAGCAAGCTGTACGTTTAAGTGATCAGGCAAGTTATGATGTTTACTCTAAGTCAGTAAACGATCAGGCAAAAAGCTTAATGACTATCCGTGGTTTATTTGAATTTGACAACCTAGACCCTATTCCATTAGATGAAGTTGAACCATGGACTGAAATCGTAAAACGTTTCAAAACTGGAGCAATGTCTTACGGATCTATTTCTAGAGAAGCACACGAGAATTTAGCTATCGCTATGAACCGTATTGGAGGAAAATCTAATTCAGGTGAAGGTGGTGAAGATAGAACTCGTTTCCAACCGGATGTAAACGGAGACAGCCGTAACTCTGCAATCAAACAAGTAGCGTCAGGACGTTTTGGAGTAACTTCACACTACTTATCAAGCGCAAAAGAGATTCAAATTAAAATGGCACAAGGTGCTAAACCAGGAGAAGGTGGACAATTACCAGGTGAAAAAGTATTACCTTGGATTGCATCGGCTCGTAACTCAACTCCATTCGTAGGATTGATTTCACCTCCGCCACACCACGATATTTACTCAATTGAGGATTTAGCTCAGTTAATCTTCGACTTGAAAAATGCTAACAGAGAAGCACGTATCAACGTGAAATTGGTTTCTGAAGTTGGTGTTGGAACAATTGCAGCAGGTGTTGCTAAAGCAAAAGCTGACGTTGTATTAATCGCTGGTTATGATGGTGGTACAGGAGCTTCTCCATTAACATCATTAAAACACGCAGGTCTTCCATGGGAACTTGGATTAGCTGAAGCACAACAAACTTTAGTATTAAACAACTTAAGAAGCCGTATCGTTGTAGAATGTGACGGACAGTTAAAAACTGGACGCGACGTTGCTATCGCTGCTTTATTAGGTGCTGAAGAATTCGGTTTTGCTACTGCTCCATTGGTTGCTTCAGGATGTATCATGATGCGTAAATGTCACTTGAATACTTGCCCTGTAGGTATTGCTACTCAAGACAAAGAATTGCGTAAAAACTTTAAAGGAACTCCTGAGCACGTAATTAACTTCTTCTACTATGTTGCAGAAGAATTAAGAGGCATCATGGCTTCTTTAGGTTTCAGAACTATGGAAGAAATGATTGGCCAAACACATAAAATCAATTCTAACAAAGCCATTACACATTATAAAGCTAAAGGTTTAGATTTATCTTCAATCTTACACCGTCCGGCTGCTTATAAAAATATGGTTGTTCGTAACACTGAAAAACAAGATCATGGTTTAGACAATGTTATGGATTTCCAAATATTAAGAGATTCTCACCGTGCTTTATACAGAAAAGAGAAAATGACTTTAGATTATCCTATCAAAAACACAGATCGTTCTGTAGGAGCTATTGTTAGTAACGAAATTTCTAAAATTTACGGACACTTAGGTCTGCCTGAAGATACTTTGAATATTAATTTCACTGGTTCTGCTGGACAAAGTTTAGGAGCATTTAGTGCACACGGATTAACTTTCACAGTAGAAGGAAACACCAATGACTATTTAGGAAAAGGTCTTTCAGGAGCTAAATTAATCATCAAAAAACCAGCAAAAGCTACTTTTGTTGCTTCAGAAAACATCATCGTAGGAAACGTTTGTTTATTCGGTGCTATCGAAGGAGAAGCTTTCATCAATGGTATTGCAGGAGAGCGTTTCGCAGTTCGTAACTCGGGAGCTGTTGCAGTAGTTGAAGGTGTGGGTGACCACGGTTGTGAGTACATGACTGGAGGAAAAGTAGTAGTTCTTGGTAAAACAGGAAGAAACTTTGCTGCAGGTATGAGTGGTGGTATCGCTTATATCTATGATCCTGAAAACAAATTCAAAAACGGTTTATGTAACACTGAAACAATCGAATTTGAAACAGTTGAAGGAGATGAAGCTAATGAGTTGAAAAACATAATAGAAAGACACGTAGCGTACACTAACAGTACAAAAGGTGCTGAATTATTAAGCGATTGGAGCACAAGCTTAGAAAATTTTGTAAAAGTAATGCCTACAGAATACAAAAAAGCATTAGAACGCTTAAAATCTGGGGTACAAATGGTAGAAGAATTAACAGCATAATACAATGGGAAAAGTAACAGGTTTTAAAGAATTCGAAAGACAAGATGAATCATATACAGCAGTTCAAGAGCGTGTAGGACATTATAAAGAATTTACAGTTCCTTTGAGTGAAGCTGAAATTACTAAACAAGGATCTCGTTGTATGGACTGTGGTATTCCATTTTGCCACAGTGGTTGTCCATTGGGGAATTTAATCCCTGATTTCAACCATATGGTACACCAAGGAGAATGGCAAAAAGCTTCTTGGATATTACATTCAACAAATAATTTCCCTGAATTTACAGGGCGTTTATGTCCTGCACCATGTGAAAAAGCATGTGTATTAGGAATTATCAATGATCCGATTTCTATTGAAAATATAGAGAAAAATATTGTGGAGCGTGCTTTCCAAGAAGGTTGGATTAAACCACAACCACCAAAAACAAGAACTGGTAAAACAGTTGCTGTTGTAGGTTCAGGTCCTGCAGGTTTAGCTGCTGCACAACAATTAAACAGAGCAGGTCACACTGTAACTGTTTTTGAAAGAGATAATGCTATTGGTGGTTTATTACGTTACGGTATTCCTAATTTCAAATTAGAAAAAGAAATTATCGACCGTCGTGTTGCTATCCTTGAAGCTGAAGGTATTACTTTCAAAGTAAATACAAACGTTGGGGTTAACTACTCTATCGAAGACTTAAAAGCATTTGACTCTATCGTTTTATGTGGAGGAGCAACTGAAAGAAGAGGCTTACCAACTCCAGGAGCTGACGCTGATGGTGTTGTTCAAGCAATGGATTTCTTAACACAACAAACTAAAGTGGTTTGGGGTGAAAAAATTGAAAACCAAGTATTAGCTACTGGTAAAGATGTAATCGTAATTGGTGGTGGAGATACAGGTTCTGACTGTGTGGGTACATCTAACCGTCACGGTGCAAAATCAGTGACTAACTTTGAGATTATGCCGAAACCTCCAGTTGGAAGAAGCGAGTCTACTCCATGGCCATTCTGGCCTTTACAGTTAAAAACATCTTCTTCTCACAAAGAAGGATGTGAAAGAAACTGGTTAATTAACACCAAAGAGTTCATCAAAGATGCTAATGGAAAATTAACTGCTCTTAAAACTGTCAATGTAGAGTGGAAAATGGTTCCTGGACAACGTCCGGAACTAATCGAGATTGAAGGTTCTGAGAAAATCTGGCCATGTGACCTTGCTTTATTAGCTTTAGGTTTCGTAGGTCCTGAGAAAAATTTAGCTGAGCAATTAGGTCTTGAAACTGATTTCAGAAGCAATTACAAAGCCAATAATTACCAAACTAATGTTCCTAACATATTTACTGCGGGAGATATGAGAAGAGGACAATCTTTAATCGTTTGGGCAATCTCTGAAGGTCGTGAAGCTGCAAGAGAAGTTGATTTGTTCCTAATGGGAACTACAAACCTTCCAACAAAAGAAGGTGGAGATTTACCTCCGTTGTAATCCTTTTGTAAATATTAAAAAAGGCTATCTAAAAGTAATTTTAGATAGCCTTTTTCTTTTTTTCCCCATTTAAAACAATGATTTTGTGAAAATAATCGAATACAAACTCATATATAGTTCATTATATAACTTATTGTTAGAATTTGTTAGAATTATTTTTATCCATTGCAGTATCAATAAAGAATAATAAATTTGTGTAAAATTTACAACAATGCAATCTAAAGACTTACTACAATTAGCAGAACAATTTGGCAGCCCATTATATGTATATGATGCCGAGAAAATAAAATCACAATATCAAAGATTAACTAAAGCTTTTTCTAAAGTAGAAAAATTGCGTATCAATTATGCAATGAAAGCATTGTCTAACGTTTCTATTCTTCAATTATTGAGAGATTTAGGATCTTGCTTAGATGCCGTGTCTATTCAAGAAGTACAATTAGGACTTCATGCGGGATATTCTCCGGATCAAATATTTTTTACTCCAAACGGTGTTTCACTTGAAGAAATTGAAGAAGTACACGCTTTAGGTGTTCAAATCAACATCGATAACCTTTCTATATTAGAACAATTTGGTGCAAAACACCCACATGTTCCTGTTTGTATTCGTATCAATCCTCACGTAATGGCAGGTGGAAACGAAAACATTTCAGTAGGACATATCGACAGTAAATTTGGTATATCAGTACACCAATTACCACACTTAGTTCGTATTGTTGAAAATACAAACATGAACATTGCAGGAATTCACATGCATACAGGTTCAGATATTTTAGATATAGAAGTATTCTTATATGCTGCTGAAATTTTATTTGATGCTGCCAGAAACTTCAAAAATTTGGAATTCCTTGATTTTGGAAGCGGATTTAAAGTTCCTTACAAAAAAGACGATATCGAAACAGATATTGAAGAATTAGGCAAAAAATTATCGAAAAGATTCAACGCTTTCTGCGAGGAATACGGAAAAGAATTGACATTGATTTTCGAACCAGGTAAATTTTTAGTAAGTGAGGCTGGATTTTTCTTAGCTAAAGTGAACGTAGTAAAACAAACTACTTCTACTGTTTTTGCTGGAATTGATTCAGGATTCAACCATTTAATTCGTCCGATGTTTTATGGTTCATCACACCATATTGAAAACATTTCTAACCCTAGAGGAAAAGAGCGTTTTTACTCGGTAGTAGGATATATTTGTGAAACAGACACTTTTGCAAGTAATCGTAGAATTCAAGAAATCGCAGAAGGTGACATCCTTTGTTTTAGAAACGCAGGAGCTTATTGCTACTCTATGTCTTCTAACTACAATTCAAGATACAAACCAGCTGAAGTATTATGGATTAACGGCGAAGGGCACTTAATCAGAGCGCACGAAACTTTCGAAGATTTATTAAGAAATCAAATTGCTTTACCTGCTGCGGTAGCTAAATTACAATAATACAATCAATAAAAAAGGGACTTTTGCAGTCCCTTTTTTATTTTAACCTGCTTATTTATTAGGCTGAGGCGTCATTCTTAAATAATATTTTATCCGTTGAAAACCTTTTGGGAATTTCGCTGGAATATCTTCGTCCTTAATAGCAGGAGAAATTACTACATCCTGTCCATCTTTCCAGTTTGCAGGTGTAGCTACGCTATAATTAGCCGTTAATTGCAAACTATCAATCACACGTAACAATTCGTCAAAATTACGTCCTGTAGATGCTGGATAAGTCAATATTAATTTTACTTTTTTGTCTGCCCCAATAATAAATACCGAACGAACCGTGAAAGTATCATTAGCATTTGGATGAATCATATCATACAAATTAGCTACTTCTTTATTTTCATCTGCAATAATTGGATATTGTAAGGTCACATTTTGAGTTTCTTCGATATCTTTAATCCAATTTAAGTGCGATTCTAAACCGTCAACACTTAATGCAATAACTTTAGTATTTCGTTTTTGAAATTCCGGAAAATAATTAGCTACAGTTCCTAATTCAGTTGTACAAACAGGAGTAAAATCTGAAGGATGGGAAAATAACACACCCCAAGAATCACCTAACCATTCATGAAATTGTACAGTACCTTGTGTAGTCTCTGCTTTAAAGTCGGGAGCTATATCTCCTAATCGTATTGTTGCCATAGTTCATTTTTTTATATTAGTTCTATAAAATTAGTCAAAAATAATAAACAACCATTTTTTATAGGGATAATTATTTGTTAAAGAGCTGTAACTTCTATAAAAACAACAAACAGACTCAATAGCCCTGATGGAAATGAAAATCCTGCTCGCCTTAGCGAGGAAATTGTAATGGACAGCAGGAATAAACGTTATTATGAAAAGAAAACGCTGTGCTCCTAAAAAAAAAAAAAAAATTAGATATACTGCAACACAAAATACCAAAAAGCCAGCGTTACAAAAGAGATAGGAATTCCAAAACCAATCATCATACTGCTTAAACGTGGTTTTAAACCATGAGAACTAGCTACAATACTTGCCATAATCATAGGAGCCATTGCAGCTTCAATTAAGGCCACCTGAATCATCAAACCGTGTTGCTTAAGAATGAGAACATACAACACAAACAGTATAGCTGGAGTAATAAATAATTTATAGGCTAATCCTATCCAAAGGAATTTCCAATGCTGGCTTTTACTGTCAAAATGTAACTGTAAACCCACAGAGATAATTGCTAAAGGAGTAAGCAAACTTCCTAATTTGGTTAAACCAAACTGGACATAATCATGAAAATCTAAACCAAATACATTAGCAAAACAAGCAACTAAAAAGCAAATGAAGGGAGGAAACAACAATACTTTTCTGAATATTGTCGATCCGCTTGTCGCATCTTTGGAATACATCGTTGCCACAATTACTGCAAGCGTAGAAACCACAACAAAAGTCCCTGGCTGATCTACTAAAATTGCCATTTTCAAACCTTCGGGACCATAAAGCGCATTTACTATAGGAAAGCCTAAAAAAGAAGTATTACCCAATCCTGCTGTGATAATTAAACATCCTATCAGTTTCTTTGACCAACCGTATTTTTTTCCTAAAAAGCGAAACAAAAAGAATGAAATTGCAAAACCAATCCAGGTAACCGCAATAAGATAAAGTAATTTATTATCCCATTGTATTTTTGGAATATAATATAAGGCTAAAGCTGGAAGACAAACATTAATAACAAACTTATTAATAAACTTATAGCTATTAGTTGGAAACCATTTTACGTATTGCAACGCAACACCCAGTAGTAAATAAACAAAAATTAGGATTATATTGATCATAGTGTTGCAAAGATATTTACTAATTAGCAAGTATCATAAACTTAAGTGGAATATAAATATATCCTTCAAATATGTTATTTTTACGTAAACTATTCCTGTTTTGAATAAAGAAGCCAACGAAGATAATCCTAAAAATTTCAATCCCGCTGTATTAAAAAAAATTCAGCAGGCAAGAAAGATGCGTCTTAGCACCGAGGAATACATTTCGGGTATTATATCAGCTGACATAACCATTTTAAGCAAAGCCATTACACTAATTGAAAGCAACAACCCAAATGATTTTGCTGATGCCAATACAATAATCAATGCCTGTTTACCAAAAGCAAATAAATCTATCCGTATAGGAATTACCGGAGTTCCCGGTGCCGGAAAAAGTAGTTTTATCGAAGTTTATGGTAAACATCTGACTAGCCAAGGCAAAAAAGTGGCTGTACTAACTATTGACCCCAGTAGTTCTATTTCGCACGGAAGTATTTTAGGTGACAAAACCCGTATGGAAGATTTAGTCAAAGATTCGAATGCTTTCATTAGGCCATCAGCTTCCGGAGAAACCCTGGGGGGAGTCGCCCGAAAAACCAGAGAAACCATCACATTATGTGAAGCCGCAGGTTTTGATACCATTATCATTGAAACTGTTGGCGTAGGACAAAGTGAAACAGCTGTTCACAGCATGACCGATTTCTTTTTATTAGTGCAAATTGCAGGTGCCGGAGATGAATTACAAGCTATAAAAAGAGGGATTATGGAAATGGCTGACGCTATTGTCATCAATAAAGCTGATGGAGACAATATCGAGAAAGCCAAATTGGTAAAAACAGAAATGAACCGTGCTTTGCATTATTTTCCACAAAAAAAATCTGGATGGTCTCCAAAAGCCATTACATGTAGTACAAAAACAAATGAAGGAATCTTAGAAGTAAGTCAAATTATTTCAGAATATATAGAATCAACCAAAAACAATGGCTTTTTTGATCGTAAAAGAGCGGAACAGAACGAATATTGGCTTTTAGAAACCATCAATGAAAATTTGAAACAGGATTTCTTCAATCATCCTCAAATTCAGGAAGCACTGGAAAAAACTAAAAAAGCGGTTCAAAACGATGAAACTTCACCCTTTGCAGCCGCTCAATTATTATTAGAAACTTATTTTAAAAACAAATCTTAAAATAAGTTTCTCCTTATCTAATATTACTTATAGAATTTTTCACTGTATCATGTTTGGTTTTCAAAATCCCATTTTCAACAGTAAAACCAATACGAACTTGTGTTTTTAATGTGTCCTTTAATCCAGAAGTAGCTTTTTGTGAGATAACAAAAAATAATTCAAATTCCCCATCTGGCAACTTTAGGACAGTATCAGAATCTTCATTTTTGACTTCATACACTTTATTTGTTTTTTTAGCATAAGACGCTGCAGAAGCTCCTCCACCGGCACCTGCTAAATTACCCACACTAGAAACTGCTGCTGAAACAATGGCTCCTCCAGGTAGTGCCCCACCTAACAACGAAGCTCCTTGTGATAAGGCACCACCGGCGGCATGCAATCCCTGATTTACTTTTTCTCCAAAAGTAGTGCGCTCAGAAGCTGTCAATTCATTTATGCTATTGTCCTTCAAATTAATTTTATATCCCAAATTAAGTGGAAATAAAACTACACAACCATTTTCAATGAGTCTAACATTGATATTATTACTATTTACTTTTTCTCCAAAAGTTGTCCCTTGTGTTTGTTTGGGAACAGTAATATTCATCGAAATTCTATTTGGCATTGAATTATTAATAGAATTAATTCCTTTTTGACTTGAAATTACAACTGTATTTTCTTTTTCTAAATTGACTTTAGCACTATTAACCTGCGCTTTAAGAAACCAACTTGAACTTAATACTAGAACAACTATTATTTTGCTTAATGTTTTCATTTTTGTGCTTTTTTAAGTTTATAGTATATCAATTGCTACCAAATATTGTTACCCTAATTTTTAAATTAAAATGGCTGTAAAATAATTAAATTTAATCATTTTACAGCCATTTTAAGCTTTCGCTATGTATTTTATTAATCTTCTTCGTAGCGTTCCATTTCTCTATCGTAAAAAGCATTCGCCTGTTCGATTAAGCTTTCCATTTCGGCATTTAACTCGGCTTCGTCCAAATCTTCAGGTTCTTCCATAATTTCCACTTCATCATCTTTTAGATTGATAATAAATCTTGGATAATCTAAATGAATGATAAAAATATCATCCGGAAAATCGGTATTGTCGCCGAGTACAAATTTTGGTAATTCCATTTTATTTATAATTTGATTTTTTATTTGCTGTTAATGTTTTTCCTGAATCAATTTGGTTGTTAAACTGATGAAGCGAAGATACAAAAATAAAGCTGCTGTTGTTAAACCTGCTAAAAGTCCGATCCAAATACCAACCGCTTTTAAATCCGTAAAAAGCCCCAAATAAATAGAAACTGGAAATCCTACGAGCCAATAAGCTACAAAAGTAATATACATAGGAACTTTAGCATCCTGCAAACCTCTCAAAGCCCCTAAAGCCACTACCTGAATCCCATCAAATATTTGAAATACTGCTGCAACTAATAATAATTGAGCGGCTATAGTTATGACTTCGGTATTAGCTGTCACATCTTTAAAATTATTCATATCTACGAATAAATAGGGTAGCTGCTTGTGAAATAAAACAAATAGTAATGCAAAGAAAATCTCTAATAAAATCACCAACAAAAAAATAGAAAAAGCTACAATTTTCATTTTCTTAAAATCGCCTAAACCCTTTTGATTCCCTACTCTAATGGTAGAAGCTACTCCTAATCCCATAGCAAACATAAATGTAAACGAGGCACAACTCAATGCTATTTGATTTGCCGCCTGATTAGCTATACCTAATCTTCCCGAAATCCATACCGCTCCTGTAAACAATGCGACTTCAAAAAACATTTGCATCGAAGAAGGGGCACCTAAGCGGAAGATTTTTAAATTGATTTCCTTCTCCATTTTTTTTAATGAAAAACCTTCAAAAAAAGGATGGAATTTTGGCTTCCTTTTCATCTTATAATGCATATATCCGACCATCAAAATACGAGAAGCCAATGTTCCTACACCTGCTCCAACGATTCCCCATTTTGGAAAAACCCAAATCCCATGAATAAACAAATAATTCAAAATCACATGCACCACATTACCTAAGATAGTAGCCCACATTGCATGTTTGGTTTCGCTCATTCCATCGGCAAACTGCTTGTAACCCTGAAAAATTATAAGTGGTATCAACGAAAATGCAACAATATCAAGATAGGGTTTAGCCAACGCTACAACATGTTGAGGCTGTCCCATAAAAACAATGAATTGCTTTGCAAAAAAGACCAGAACAAACAGAAAAAAACCTAAGAAAGTACACAAGTACAAACCATGATGAAATACGCTTCTTCCTTTTTCGATATTTTGTTCACCATCAGCTTCAGCGGCTAAAGGAGTAATTGCTGTTGAAAATCCGATTCCTAAAGACATCGCAACAAATACAAAACTATTAGCTAACGATGCTGCCGCTAATTCTTCGGGGCCTAATTTACCCACCATCACATTATCTACAATCCCCACAATGGTATGACCAAGCATTCCTAGAATAATAGGATAAGCTAATCGTAAATTATAGGAGAACTCTTTGGTATAAGTTGCTAAAGACATTTTTTTATTTTGGCCGACAAAGATAAGCAGAACTACTGCGATAGTTATCATCAATACTGCTAATATTCTTGTAAAATTCCTAAAAGAAAAAAATCCTTCCTGAAAAACAGAAAGGATTTTTAAATTTCAGATTGTTAAACAATCCTATAAAGTTTTTTGAATAGACACTATCCTAAAAAGTGTGTAAGTTAAAAAAATAACGGGGTTTGACTTTTAATTAAAGTTGAACCCTTTTTTCAAATATAGTTAAGAACTGATTGAGGATTAATCCCCAGTTTTGGATTG